>JBAZPA010000096.1:0-5773 GCA_041648435.1 archaeon | reverse complement strand
CATTGCTCCTCACTTTTCCGTTTTACAATCTCGGCAACGAAACAATGAATTGCGATTGCTGCAGGCCTGAAAGGGTTGATTCCGAGAACGTGCTTCCCTCTTCGCTTGCCTTGGTTGAATTTTCCTCGAATGGAATTTACCTTGAATCCGGAAACCCCAAGTTTGCCTTGGAATACCATTCGCTTAACCCGAATGTGTTGGAAAGGCGGCGCTTTCAAAGTGAGTGGGCAATGAGTTTTCCTCCTTTGGGGCCGTTTTTTTCCGGCTAAAAAGCCGAAATTCCCGCTGGTGACGGCCTCCGCCTTCAGGCGGAAGGCAAATGTAAAGTGCTTGGCTTTGGTTCCGAACCGCAGTGGTTTTGCACGAAAAGCGAGTCGTTCTTGAGCAAAACAATAACCGGTTTAAGCCAAAAGATTTCTTTCACTGAACGGGCCCTGGTTTCAAAAGAAAGGCGTGCGGTTGCCTCAAGGGGGATAGGCGCAGGCGCATTGCTTGAATCGGACTTGCATTACTCCTTCTTCCGCGCCAATCTTTCAGTCCTGAACGGCATAATGGCGGCAATTCCCGTGCAATTGCGCCTTCAATTTTCAAGACATTACGACCCTAAACTTGCGGGCGCGGTTTCCGCAATCCAGAGCGGCGTGCTTTTTTCCTTCAGGCAGTTTGCAAGGCAGAAGGGCTCAAGGACGGTCATTTCCGGAAGCAGCGCCCTGCTGGAATCGGGGTCCTGCCTCGCGACCGCGAGGGACTTTTCTTCAAGGCACATGCTTCCCGCCCCCCAGATTCTTCGGAGAAATTAGGGAAAAGCTTTTTTTGCTTTTGCTTCCGTTAACGCGGGAATGCTTTTTATTCCTTTTGCTGGATTTCTTTGTCTGGTTTGAATGGATGTACTTACAAGATTCGAGAAAACAAGGCTTGTGAGCGCACGGGCGCTGCAGCTGTCATTGGGCGCGCCGCCTCTCGTGAAAGTAACTGAAAACCAGTCGGTTCTGGACCTTGCAAGAATGGAGTTCTCCGAGAAAGTTATTCCTTTGGCGGTAATAAGAAGGTTTCCCGACGGAACCACGAAGAAAATTTCGCTTTCATTGTGATTATGGAGACTGTTTTGGGGTGAATTTTTGGGAAAAGCCGTGCCAAAGGGAATAAAGTCAAGGGCGGAAACGCTGCTGAACTTCTTTCCCGAGAACTTTTGCGAGAGCTTTGAAAAGAACAAGGAATTCATTGAGTCCTTGGAAATGTCCCTGTCAAAGCAGAACCGCAACTGGGTCGCGGGATTCATCACAAGGCGAATGGTCCAGCGCGCCGCGAAAGCGAGCTGAAACCGCGCATTTTTTATAATTTTAAGCAGCCCATTCTTTTCATGCCCTTTAAGTTTTTTCGCTTCAAGCAAAAACCGCGGCTTTTTCTTTCCTTCCTGAAGCCGAAACCGGTTTCCCGCGAAAAACTCAATGCGTTCTGGGAAAGATGTGCGGCAAACGCCCAGATTGGAAAGCAAATTTCGGAGGCCAGTGAACAGAAAGTCGTGCCGATAACAAGAAGCGTTCTTGGAACCGTGCGGATTTTTGATTCCGGCAAATCCGCAAGGGAGTACGTGAAGCGGACAAGGAACTTTGTTTCCCAGATTAATTCCGAAAAGCCGGAAAGATTCGCGGTGATGCCTGTCCAGATTCTTGACATCCGTGACAACAGGGTTCTTGAAAGGGTTTACCTGGCGCCTTCCTTACGGACCATTTCATCAGATTTTAGAAACCGTTACACGAAACTCTTTTTTTCAAGGATGCGCGCGAAGGGCGCCAATCTTGAAGAAGCAAGGAATGACATCGGAAGCGCCTATCTCGAGTTCATAAAAATCGAGGGGAAAAGGAACCTTAACTTTGATTCAGCCGAAGGAAATATTTTGGTACTTGATTACGACCCCAAATCCAGACGCTGCCTTTTCGGATTGGTGGACGCTTTCGAATGAAGCGCTAAGCTTCGCGCGCCACGCTTTCAAAAAGCGACTGGTTTTATTTTACAGCCCTTTTTGCCATGAACGCTCCTTGCCTGAATTGCTTCAGTTTTTTCAAGGCCGGTCAGATTGATGGAATACGGAAAGATTTCACGACTGAATCCATTTTTTCCTTCTGGCCGCTTCCATAAGCAATATGATTTCCTTCCTCATCCTGGGTTTTCTTGCGTTGTATTCCTCCTTTTGCCTGCGCGGGCTGATTCCCTCCGCCTTTAATATTTCCCTTGCGGCCAGGCGTACTATGCAGGCCCTGACTGCTTTGGGATAAGGGATGCTTTTCCCTGCTCTCAGTTTGAACGCGGAAACCATTATCAGGATTTTTTGCCTCTGCCTGAAATCCCTGCGGAAAGATTCGAGCACCTTTTCAAGCCCGCTTTCAATAGACTGCCTTTCCATAAACTTCACCCAGTTTCCATCGCCACGCTCGAAGTGCTCGCGTCCAAGTCCTTGTTCCTGTCCAGTTCGTACAATGACGCGGAAGCGGCTTTCTCCAATTCGTGTTCGTGCGTTATCACGAATACCTGCTCCACGAGCAACGGCAGGTGATTCCGCAATAATTCCGCGAAGACTTCCACAGCCTTTGAATCCAGATTATGCGTCGGTTCATCGAGTATGAGCCACGAAAGGTTTCTCGTGAGCACCAATGAAATAGCAATCCTTACCGTAAGCGCTACCGCGCTCCTTTCCCCCCCGCTGAGCATTCCCTCCGCGTTCACCCATTTCCCGTTCCTGTTCCGCACCATTATTTCGTAGTCCCCTTCCTTCACGATTATCCTCGCGGTCTCGAAGTCCCTGTAAGGGTAAAGCTTCGGCCATATGTCATCCATTGCCAGGTTTACCGCGGAAATCATTGTTTCCCTCAAGTCGTTCTGGGTTTTCATTAAGGCGGAAATGAACAAGCCCAGTTTTTCGCGTTTTTCTTCGGCTTTTTTGAGGTCGCTTTTTGCCTTTTCAATCCTTTCGATTTCCTTTCTTGCGATTTCCAGCCTTTCCGCGATTTCCTTTTGCATTTCCCTTGCGTGCCTCAACTCGGTTTCCTTTTGCCTCTGCCTTTCCGCTTCCGAATTGGCTTTATTGCGCTTTTCCCCGAACGCCATTTCGTCGAATTTTATTCCTTCGATTTCCTTTCTTGCCTTTTCCAGTTCCTTTTCCGTTTCATTGGCTTCCGCGTTCTGCCTTGCGGCGTCAAGCATTCTCCGCGATTTCCTTTCGTCTTCGGTTGCAAGCTTTTTTTGCGCGGTTGCCGCGCCTTCCTCTTCCTCGAGGGATTTCCTTTTCGCCATTGCCCCCAAAAGCGATTTTTCGGCTTCCGCGATTTTGGCTTTCCTTTCCTTCAGCAATTCTTCCTTGTCGTGTTCCGCCAGCGGCCTTCCGCACGTGGGGCACGCGGAGGAAATTTTCTTAAGCTCGGACGCGCCTTTCTCGATAGCTCTTATGTTTGCCTGAAGGACAGCAAGTTCCCTGTCAATTTCGCCAAATCTTTTTCTCGCGCTTTCTTCCGCCTTCCCGGCTTCGGTAACCGCCTTTCCCGCTTCTTCCGCGTTCTTCTTCGCTTCGCTTTCGCTTGGAATTTCGTTTCCGATTTCCTTTGCCATTGATTCAAGCGTCCTTTTTGCTTGCCCCAATCCGGCTTCGAGCTTCAGCATTTTTTCCCTTGCGCCTGCAAACGCCTTCCTTTGGGATTCCATTTCCGCGAATTCCTTTGCCGATTTCCTCGCGCTTTCCGCCAGCGCCTTTGATTCTTTTTCAAGCGAAACTATCATTCCCGCTTTTTCCGCGAGCCTTTTTTCCTGCTCGCTTATTTCGCGCATCGGGTCGGATTTTTCCCATTGCGAAACGTATTCCCTTTTTTCGCGTGAAATTCCGTCCAATTGCTTTTTCAAGGAATTCGCGTTCGCCCTCGCAAGCTCGTACTTGTTTATCCCCAGCAATTCGTCGATCTGCTCCCTGCGCTTCTGGGGCGCGAGCTTCAGGAAATAATCTATCTGGTTCTGCTCCGCGTAAACCGCCCTTGAAAACAAATCGTAATTCATCTGCAGCAGGTCTTCGATTGCACGCGTGACTTGGGTGGGTTGGGGGCCCGCAATCATCCTGCCCTCGCAGTAAAGCTTTGCCTGGCTGCCCTTTGCGGAAATCGTCCTTTCAACTGCGTAATTCTTTTCCGAGTAATCGAATTCGGTTTTAACTGCCGCCTTTTCCGCCTGATTCGGCTTTGACGAAATTATTTCCTCGAGCCTCACTTTTTTGGCTTCCAGTTCCGGAAAAGTCCCGAACAGGGAGAAGCAGATTGCGTTCGCCACGCTTGTTTTTCCCGAGCCCATTTTGCCCACGAGGACATTGGTCCCCCTTGAAAAAACGAATTCGGAGTTCCTGTGGCTGCGGAAGTTTTCAAGGGTTACTTTGCGAATCATTCCAAAAACAGTGGATTGAAGTCCTTTAAAGAAGTGTCATGGTTTCCATTGTGACGTCTGCCACATTTGGAATCGCCCTCAGGTTGGCTTCGGTTTTTTCAAGGTCTTCCTGCTTTTCAGGGAAAAGTATCGCGACCTTCACTGCCACGAGGCCGAACGCGATTGCCTCGAATTTCGTTTCCCTGACTTCGCCCAGCCCTTTCATTGCTTCGGCAATGGCTTCCGCGATTCCCTTTTCCATTCCCGGCTCTTCGGGCATCAGTTTGTATACTGCAAGAGTTTTCCCCAAATAGACACCTACGGTTTACTTCCCTTTGCTTTCAGGGTCCAAGGAATCCGCATTCCTCGCACTTGTAGGTTTTTGCGGTGTTGCGGCAGTGCTTGCATCTGACGATTTTCTGCTTTTCGCAGGAGGGGCACCCGAATTCCACGAAATCCGTTACCACTTCCTTGCTGCAGGACGTGCATTTCTTCATTTTTTTCACAGTTTCCGATTTCCGAGCTTTTAGATTGCAGACTTTAGATTAATAAAAGTAGCAATACACAAGTCTTTCTGGAGCGCATTCTTTAAATTGCTTGCGCTTGCCCGACTGGTAACGGGCCTCGCCAGCGGTTGCTTCGCAATCCCTGTTGGACCCTGAAAGTTCGGGCTGGAGAAACGGATGTGTGATGTTTTCGTCGGTCGCAAGGAGCCGGTTGTCTGGGGAACCGAAGGTTCCCCTAACTCGGAGCGCCCGTACGAAATCGGGCCCGTAGTCTAGCGGACAGGATCCCCGGCTTCGGACCGGGGGAGGGGGGTTCGAATCCTCCCGGGCTCACTCATTTTCACTGTGGTTCAGTTGACCCAAAGGCAAAAAATCCCTTAACAGATTAGTCAGGCCAACTTTATGGCCATCGGGCAAACCTGTCAATCCCGCCTCAACGTTCTTTGAAATATTCTGGATTTCTGATTCTATTCTTTGCCCTACCTTTTCATTTAGCACAAGCGCTTTTATTCTTGGCGCATTCTCAAGGGGATTCTTCAGTAAAAGTTCAAGCTCGTTTTTTTCCCACCCGGATGATGAAAGCAAAAACAGGATTTCGGGCAGTCTTTTCTTGTGATTGATTAAATCGCCAAGCGGCTCGTGGTGCTTTTCTTCATAATCATCAAGGTCGTCTTTAATCTGGCGAATTGCGCCGATTTGTTCGCCAATTTCGGCAACCTTTTTTCCGTAAACGGGATTTTTGCCGCTAATCAGGTATCCGAGCAAAAAACCGCCTTTAATGTGCCTGCCGGTAAACAAGCGAATCATCAAATTATACTTATTCAAAAGATGTTCACCGACTTTTTCAGTGGTCTGCAAAAAATTGTCGA
>JBAZPA010000095.1:0-5831 GCA_041648435.1 archaeon | reverse complement strand
TCTATTGTGGGGCCGCGGTCGGAATCAATTTCATGTATTTCGTCCACTATTACCAGGCCGACTTCGGCAAGCCAGTGCGTGTTGTGGCGCAGAAGGCTTTCGAGCTTCTCATAGGTAGTGAAAATCACGTCGTAGTTTTCAAGGTAGGAAGCGCCCGAATCGAAGTCGCCGGTGGCAATCGCCGCTTTTACTCCAAGCCGCGAATACTTTCTCCTGAATTCAGAGTAATGCTCGGAAGCGAGGGCGCGCAGGGGGCAGGTGTAAATCGCCTTGCGCTTTTTGTTCAGCACGCAATCCAATGCGATTATTTCCGCGACAAGGGTTTTGCCCGAAGCGGTCGGCGCGGAAACCACTATGTTTCCCTCGGGAATCCCGCCTGCAAGGCACTTTTCCTGCATCGGGTTGAATTCGGCTATGCCTGAAAATTCAAGCACTTTTGCCTTGAGGGCTAAAAAATCGGTTTGCATTGTTGCACCAAAAAACACTTGGCAAAAATCAGAGTTAAAAATGGCTTGCAAAGCGGAATTCCGCTGAAATTCCGGGTTCCTTCAATGCCGCGGCTTTTCCTTTGCCCACTTGAGGACTTCCGAGTACATTGAAATGTCCTTTTCAAGGTTTCCAATCTTTTCCCCGAGCTCGCCGAGCTTGCCCCCGCTTAATTCCATCCTTAGTTCCTGAATGTTTTCCGAATGCCTCGCGAGGCGCTTGTCCTTCGAGTAAACCGGGCTTTCTTCCACTGTCTGGGCTAGCTGCTTCCTGTAATCAGTGTCGGAAACAAACATGCGTATCATGGGCTCCCACTTCGGGTCGGAAACCAGGTGCACGGGCAAACGCACTTTGTTCGAGTCCTTGCGGTAATCGTTGTCAGTAATCTGCTTCTGGAGGTGCTTCCAGTAAAGGGGGTGGGAAAACTTTTTCACGGAATTAACGAGCGCGTAATTCTTCGCCTTCGAGTATTCCTTCTTCCAGTCCGAATGCTTTCCCTCAAGGTTCTTCTTCAAGGCGGTTGCGTCCGAAACCAGCTGGTTCAGGCGCATGGGGTCGGGATAAACGAGTTCCGGCCACTTTCCAACCTCTCCGGATTCGACTGAAATCACCCCGCGCTTCGCAAAATAGCGCCGCAATGCGTTCAGGCGCCGGCTTTTTTCCTGGGTGGAAAACAGGAGGGGAAACTTTTCCATGAAGGCTTTCTCCGAGGAAACGAGGATTTTGGGCATTTCAATAAATTGATTGGGCAAGTTAATAAGGCTTTTTCCGCCCAACCGTTTCGGGAGACAAAAATGGAAAACCCGAAAAAATTTCCTGGAATTTACATTGCGAAGCCGCAAAAGCGAAGCGAATCCCTTGCAAGCCTTCCGGATTTTGTCGTGGACCCCCGCGAGAAAAAAGAGATTCTTTTGTACAGGATAAGCGTGGGGGAGCACGACGCGCAAACCGCGGGGCGGGCGCTCAAATTCATTACCACGCCGAAGCTGAGGAAGGCGCTGGAAACGATTTCCCGGAAAGGCTGGAAATTCGAAAACCTGCCGGGGTTAGTGGAGGTGATAGCGCTGCCGGAAAAAAAGCAGTTGATTTTTTCCGCGCTTTACCCGTTGCAGCACGAAAAAATGCGGGGAATCGGCGCGGGCTCGCTTGTGGAATACCAAATCCAGAAAGACATAATGAAAAGGTTCCCAGGCTACAGGGTGAAGCTTACGGGAGTGCGCCTGAAGCCGAGAAAAAGGCAGCAAAGGAAGCGCGGGCACGCGGATTTGGAAACAATAGAGGAATTCGCGGGAAAAACGAGGAATTACGCGGTTGCAACGGGAAGGAAGCACGAAGGGCCTTCGCTGTTCAGGCGCTTCATTAGGAAATTGCGCTGAGCAAAGGCAATTAAAACAGGGGAAATCCGCTCTCTAACGAAACGCATATTAACGGGAGTCCGCAAAGCAGTAATATGAAATACGACAGGGACGCGCTGAAATTAATCGGCTTCTTTGCGGCGGTTTTCGGAGTGATGGTTCTTGTCGGGAACCCGATAAACTTCGTGGAATTCCCGCGCAACGTAAGCGCATTCGCGTGGTTCGGAATCGCATTGCTCTTGGGCGGGCTGGTGGCATTCTGGTATGGCTCAAAGTGACTCGTTCGCAAAGCGAAAAAACATTCTCGACATCAGGCACCAGAAATACATGAACTACTTCAACATATTCGCGATTTCAATGATTACGATTGCGTTCTCCTCGGCAATCGGCTTTTTCTCGAAAAACCTCAGCTTCGAGTACTTCGCGACATTCATTTTCTTGGACGCGATAATATTTGGCTTCCTTTCAATCGCCGCGCACCAAAAAATGGCCGGTGTTTTCAAGGAAATCCTGAGCCTTTGACCAGCAAACAAGGTCCGGCTTGGCCAAAGCAAAAGCAATTAAAACAGATTACGGCAGAAACATTGGTGAAAACAGAATGCTTCCTTCAATTGCGGGAATGAATCCCAAGCAGATGCAGGGCCTGATGAAGCAGTTCGGCATCAAGTCAACCGAGCTGAATGCCAAGCGCGCAATCTTCGAGCTCGAGGACGGAAGGAAGCTCGTGATTGAAAAGCCGGGAATAACATTGGTGGACGCGCAGGGACAGAAAATTTACACTGTCACCGGAGAGGCGGTGGAGAGCAAGGGCGAAGAGGGAATTCCTGAGGAGGATATCGCGCTCGTGGCGGAGCAGGCGAAGGTTTCAAAGGAAAAGGCGAGGAAGTGCCTCGAGAAAAACAAGGGCGACATCGCGGAAGCGATTGCGGAACTCGAAAGTAATTAATTTTATCCGGTTCAGCATACAATTTATCATGGAAAAAGAATTTCTGGTCGCATATTTCAAGAGCAGCCCCTTGAATCCCAGCAGTTATGACATAATCGCTGGAGCGCACAGGAAGGACTGGCGCAAGGACTACGACGGCTACGTGACAAGCCTTGAAATAAAGCGGGGAATAACAAAATTGCGGGGGGCATCGGCCAAAAACAGGTAAACATCGGCGGGGTTTATTATGCTGTTTCCAGAAACGGGGAAATCACCAGCCGGAGCTTCCATCCTTCGACCATGCACGACTACGGCAGGCATGGCATAGAGAACCCTTTCCTAAAAATCGGCTTCGCCTCGATGTTAGAGCATGAACTGGTAAAGCACCTGGAAAAAAGGTTCCCGAAACACGACATCAAGACAACTTACTGGCCGGAACACAAAAGGTTTCGCCAAATCAAGAGGCAGGGCAGGGAACCCGGGATTCCTTTGCCGATCGGGGAAGCCAAAACAAGGATAAAAAACTACATTGCCAGCGAATACCGGAAAAGGCACCGATGAAGGCACAATGGCGGGCAAAAAGAAATTCCGCCTAGCTTACTGCGGCTCGATTGCCTGCGCGTACACGAGCTTCCCGCGCTGAACCGCCAATTGCACTTTCACGGAAACGTTTTCATCCACTGCGTGGGTCGGGGTCACTTCCGCGTCAATCTCG
This sequence comes from archaeon, assembly GCA_041648435.1. Classification (GTDB taxonomy): domain Archaea; phylum Iainarchaeota; class Iainarchaeia; order Iainarchaeales; family JBAZPA01; genus JBAZPA01. The sequence goes on along the minus strand of JBAZPA010000095.1, from coordinate 2,350 downwards.
CTGTTAGGCACTTCGGTTATCGCGTTCGTGCTTTCGTCAACCAATTGGTAAACTGCCAGCTTTGCGGGCTGGTAAATTTTCGCGAGGACCCCCTTCTGCATGAGGCTCGCCCCAATCTGGCTGTAAAGGGATCTCGCGTAATTCAGGTCCTTGAAGGAAACGTTCCCGATCATGCTCGTCTTGCTTTCCTGAAGATTGATGTTTTCCGAGGCAATGTTCCAATCCTTCAGCTTTCCGAGGATTGCATTGCGCTGGATGAAAAGCGAATTCAAGTCCTCTTTGAAGGAAAGCAATGCCGAAAACTGCATTGAAACCTTCTGGGTCTGCGACGAATTCAGGTCGGGCAATGCCAGAACCAAAGCGTTCAGGTCCGCAATCCGGTTTTCGCCAAGTTCCGTTACGGAAAGCATTATCTGGGGGCTTATCGGCTGAATCGTGAAAGAGGATTCGTTGACGTCATCAAGCTTCGCGAAAGAATCCGTGAGCGCCTTTACCGGCGCGATGTTCGAGAAACTCATCTCGCTCACCGCAACAATGAGGTTCGGCTCGAGCGAGGCAATCGGCGCGGTGAGGGAAACGTTCTTCTGGGAAACCTTTGCGGAAAGGTTTTCCTCCTCAAAGCCGGAAACCTCGATTAATTCATTTCCCTGAAATGCCGCGTTCAGGGTAACGAGCAATTCGTCCCCGATTCGGGTTTGCATTGAAGCGTAGGATTCAACGGTCCTGTCCCTGAACTCGTAATTCCTGTCCAGGCCCAATTGCGCGTTGTTGAAGTCAATGTTCCTTGGAACGCGAACCAAAACGGACTTCACTGCCTGAATTGCGGAAAGGTAATTCGCGTCCCTTGTTATTTCATCAATCACCTTTGCGGAATCCGTTCTCGGGGACAGGGAAATCTGCGCCTTGTAAACCAAGGCGCTTGAGGACTTGAGCGCCATTCCCTGCGTCGGAACGTAGGAGGAAACCACCTGGCGGACGTTTTGGTCCGCAAGGTAAATTTGCGAGTCAACTAGATTTATTTCCGCCTGATTGGTTTCCGCGACAATGAGAATCAAGGGAAGGGTGTCAATCACGTTGGCGTCGATTCCGGTTGCGGTGAAATTTATTTTCGTAGTGTCCCCGAGCACGGGAAAGTTCTGGTCGGCCGGATTGGAATTGCCGTCCTGGCCGCCCGCGAAAAAAACCGCGAATCCGAGGGTTGAACCCAGCAGTATTATGACAATGAACCAGCTTATCAGGGTTGAGGTCTTGACCATAACAACGCCTTAAAAACCTTACCGACAAAAACCATTTCAGGCAAAAACCCGTTTTGCCTTTTGCTTCAAATTAATATTTGTTGCTGGAACCAATAAAAAACCATTGGAATCGGAAGGCGATTTGCTTTGTTTTCTGAAGGAAACGTATTGCTTGTGTCCTACACTGCAAGGGAAAAGGCAAGCAAAGGGGCGTATGACACCACTGATGCGGAAACCGCAAAGGCGGAGGGAATCTTCAACCCCGAAAGGCAGTACAGGCCATTGCCCGTGATAATCGGAAAAGGCCACGTATTCGAAAGGCTTGAAAACGAATTAAGGGAAATGAAGGCGGGAGAAACCCGAAAAATCGAATTGGCCCCGAAAGACGCGTTCGGGGAAAGGAACCAGGAGCTCATAAGAATCATTGCATTGAAATCGTTTCACGACAAGAAAATCAACCCCTTTCCGGGCCTCATTGTGGAAGTGGACGGAATGCACGGAAAAATCCAGAGCGTTTCGGGCGGAAGGGTGAAGGTGGATTTCAACCACGAATTGGCGGGAAAGGAACTCGAATACGAAATAAAAGTGGAAAGGCGGATTGAAAGCGAAAAGGAAATCGCGGAAACGCTTGCGGAAAAATACTTTTCGTTCCTTCCAAAAGAGCAATTGAAAGTGGAAGAGAGCGGAAGCGAAAAAATCACGGTGAAAATGCCCAAGGCACTGGTGGAAGCAAAGGAATTCAAGGCGATAGGCGAAGAATTCAGGGAAATGATTGCGGGTTCCGTGAAAGCAAAAATCGGGTTTGAAGGGTTTGAAGAAAAAAAAGGAGCGGAAAAGGAAGGGGAAGAAAAAAGCACGGAAAGCGAAGCCGAAAGGGAAAAGGTGGGCTGAGCAAGCATTTTTAAAGGATTTGGGGCAATTCAGTAATCAGCCGAAGCAATCCGGCTTCGCATTTTATAATTTTAATTTTTTAGATAATTATAAGGGAAAAAGTGATTTTGTGAAGGAAATGCAAAAACTCCAAACCGGAACAACCACTGTCGGAATAAAGGCAGCTGACTGCGTTGTTCTCGCCGCGGACATGAAGGCAACGATGGGAAACCTCGTGGCGGACA
>JBAZPA010000094.1:0-5912 GCA_041648435.1 archaeon | reverse complement strand
CGGCTTTAATGCCACCACAAACCTCGTGACTGACAGGATTCCGGTTTTCCTCGACTTCACAAAGGCAAAAGGAAGCTCGAAGTTGTGGGTTCAGGGGCTCACGGGAAGAGGCAACGTGGGAATGCACTTCGCGTTCCAGCGCGAGCTTGAGGCGAAAAACGTCCCCGATTTCTTCAATTTCGGATTGAATGCGAAGATTGCGAACGGCTTGGTTGCGGGCGCGAGCGTTTCAGCCGCGAAGGGAAGCAAGCCATACTATGAATTGGGATTAAAGGCGAATTACGGAAAATCCTCGCTTATTGCAAGGAAAAACGTCAGCGCGAATTCGCCTCCGGTGGTCGCGTTCAGCACTTTCAGGGAAATAAACGGAACAAAGGTTTCCGCCTTCCTTTCAGGAAACGCTTCCGGAAAAGTGAACCCCAAGTTCGGCCTCTCTTTAGACCGCGGAACAAGGGCTTTCGAGGTTTCCTTCGGCCCGAACAACGAAAGGGCAATCGCGATAATCAACCAGTACGGGGACAGGCATTACATTTCATTCATTTATTCCACTACGGGAAAGGAAAACCGCTTCACGATAGAGCTCTTCAGGCTCTTCTGATTCCTCATCCCGCTTTCGGCGCCGCCAAAGTGCGGTTGCACGAATCGCTTTCCGAGTTTCCCAGATTAGTTTCGAATTTCGTGGGAAGCTGAATCATTTCCCCGCTTCCGCTGAATTCGATGTACTGGCTTATGCCCGAAGCGGGAGGAACGATTCCCACGTAAATTCTCTGCGTGGTCCCGTCCTTGGAAAACGTGGATTCAATGCCGTTCGCGGGAACCGTGCTCTTGTTCAGGTAAAGCATCGTAATCTGCTGCTTTCCGTAGGCGTCAATCTCGTTCCTGATAAGGATGCATTGCAGCAGGGGTTTTTCTACTTCGGTTTTAATGCTTTCAATCTTGCTGAAGAAACCGCCCGCGTAAAGGCCCGCGACCGCGATTGCGGCGATTATCCCGATCAGCATTAAAGACTGGATTCCCGCCATTTGTTTCCCGATGAATCAGGGAATCCGGTTTATTCTTTTTTTCGCTTCCGTTTTTTCCAAGCAAAAGCCATTTAATTCGTTTCCGCCCCCATGATTTTGGCTGCAGGAATCCTTTTGCGGAGCAAAAGATTTCTTTCGCAAGCCTTTCTTTTTAAGAAAGGCTTTGCAGGGGTGGCAGAGTGGTTGAATGCGCTGGCCTTGAGAGCCAGTGTGCGCAAGCACGCGTGAGTTCGAATCTCACCCCCTGCGTCATGGTAAGCAAGGAAAGGCAGCAGAGCTGGAGCGAATATTTGGATAAGGGGAAGGAAAATCAATTATTCGTCAGATTCGTGTTTTCAGAGGATTACAAAAGCATTGAGGAGTTTGCGGTAAGCTACCTGACAACGGTTAATGAAAAGGCCGAGGAAGTCGTGCGCTTTGACTGCGGCAGGCGTGAAACTGTGAACGTCCACTATTTCTTCAATAAGCCCCCTAAAAAGAGGTATTTGAAAAGGGAGAAAAGCTTTGAAACTTTGGAAGAATTCGTAAAAAACATCAGAGCCAATTGGATGCTTTACCGCTCAAGATTCCTGGATAAGTAAATATGCGTGGCGGCTTTAAAGGTCAATACAGCTTAATATATATAACTTTGTGTGTTATATATCTTAATATGTTATTTGAAATGGTGAAATAATGGCCCAGTTGACAATTAAAATCGGCGGCAAGCTGGAAAAAGACCTCAAAAAGGTTTTTTATAATCCCAAAAAGGGAAAACCCGGCTCCCACACGATTCATTTGAAAAACCCTGCTGAATTGTCCGAAATGCTTTCCCCGAAAAGGCTTGCTTTGCTTAGGTACATAATAAGGCACCAGGCCGAGAAAAAGACGATAGGCGAGCTTGCAAACGAGCTCAAGAGAAAGCAGGAGGCAATCAGCAGGGACGCGAACCTGCTGGCAAAGTACAGCCTGGTCCGAAAGGTAAAGGATAGGCAGACGGTTTACCTGAAACCGCTTTACAGGTCGTTGAACATCCAGCTCGCCGGCGCCTGATTTTCCGGTTTTGCTCCAGGGCGCCAGAGGGCGTGAGTTCGAATCTCACCCCCTGCGTCTCCGCCCTTTTTCTTTCTTGCGAGAAAGAAAAAGTGCAGGTTGCCCAAAAAGAAAGAAGCTGAAACGCAAGTTGCCCAAAAGAAAGAAATGAACGGAAAAATTCCGCTTCAGAAGAAAACGTCTTCCTTCCTGAACCGTATTTTCGGGTTCGGCTTGTCAGCCGCATAGCCCACGGGGCACAGCGCCACGGGCACGACGTTCTTCGGAAGCCCGAGGATTCTCGAGTATTCCTTCGGGTCGAATCCTTCCATGGGACAGGAATCGAATCCCAGCGCCTTCGCGCCGTTGATGGCGTTGCCCAAGGCTATGAAGACCTGGTTCTTCGCCCAAGCAAGCTTCTGCTCCTCGCTCCTTCTCCCGAACGAGTCATTCATCATCTGCACGGACGCCTGAATTTTCTCGTCTGGAACCTTGGCTTTTTTCATCAGGCTTTCAAGCCCCTGAATCCTTTTTTCAATGTCAGTGTAGGCGCAGAACACGAGCAGGTGCGAGCATGTGGCTATCTGGGGCTGGTTTAAGCTCGCGGGAACAAGCTTTTCCTTCGTGGCCCTGTCCGTTATAATCTTAACTTTCATGGGTTGGAGGCCGAATGAGGAAGCGGAAAGCCTTATCATTTCAAGCAGATTTTCTATTTTTTCCTCCGGAACCCTCTTTCCGTCGAACTTCTTCGTCGCGTAGCGCGTACGCGCTATTTTCATAAAATCCATTGCATCACTCCGGTTCTTTTCATTACGATTATAGGGGCAAATTGTTTTAACGGTGTATGAACTGAATTTCACGCATTTACGGCAGTTGAACCCGTTTTTTTGGGGCTTTGCGAAGCAAAGATATTCCTTTCGCCAGCCCATATTTTCGCAGGCCTTTTGGTTCGGAATGGTTTTCGCGGAGCGAAGTGTTTTTCGCGGCCGTTTTCCAAAAAGGCCCTGCTGGCGTGGCAGAGTGGTCTAAAGCGCTCGCCTGGAAAGCGAGTTCCTGAAAGGGAGCCCAGGTTCGAATCCTGGCGCCAGCGTTCCATGGAGGGAGAAGAATGCCGGTTCCGAAGAGAAGGAAGTTCCTGATTGCGCAGAAACGCAAGAAGGCGGCCAAAAGGAGGGAAGTGGTCCATGCAGTCAGTTTCAACCATGCCGCTTCCGATTCCTTTCTTTCCCTGAAAAGCATCCTGAAGAACGGGTTTGTGGGAACGGATTTTCCGAATGCCACGATGAAGGAAAAGAAGTTTCCCGCGCATTGGGTTCGAACGTGGACTGCTCCAAGCGGATTGCCCGAAACCCGCGGCGACATGTATTCAATAGAAATGCTCGCGAAAGCCAAGCTGATGCCCGAGGATACGGGCCACATGCTTGCGGGAGTCAAACGGGCTTATCCCGGCCAGATAAAGAAAATTTACGTTTATGTAGACGGCTCAATTTCTTCGGCCGAAAAGGCAAAGCGAAAGGCCTTTTACCTGAAGGAATTCGGCTCCGTTGCCGTGGAATTCGTGGAATGATTCCGATTCCGGCGGCGCTTCCGAACAGGGTTTCTGAAACGAGCGAATTCTTTTTTCCGGAAAAACCTTTATAAATTCCAACCGCACCATAGTATACAAATTAAAAACCGCCATAAAAGCCGGCAGTGGATTTTTGCGGTTCTCAAATCGGGGTGATTTTTGTGAAAAGCATGATTGACAGCGCTATTTCAGGCGGCTCAAAAAAGGCCGCCTCAGAGGAAAAAATTGAAGATTTCGGGGCACCGAAAATAATTGTTGTCGGAGTGGGAGGAGCGGGTTGCAACACCGTGAACCGCTTGGCGGACATGGGAGTCGCGGGAGCTCAGCTTGTCGCGGTAAACACCGACAAGCAGCACCTGGCAATAATCAATGACGAAATGACGAAAATACTTATTGGAAAAAGCGTCACGCGCGGCTTGGGAGCGGGCGGTTACCCTGAAGTCGGGGCAAAGGCCGCGGAAACCTCAAGGCCCGCACTGGAAGAAGTCCTTTCCGGCGTAGACCTTCTGTTCCTCTCGGCAGGAATGGGAGGAGGAACGGGAACGGGAGCCGCCCCGATAATCGCAAGCATTGCAAGGGAACAGGGAGCAATCGTCATTGCAATGGTAACCTACCCCTTTTCGCTTGAAAGGGCGAGAATAGTTAAGGCGGAAGAGGGCCTCGGCGTATTGGTGCGAACTTGCGACACAGTCATTGTGATTGACAACAACAAGCTGGTTGAACTGGTTCCCAACCTTCCGGTTCAGGAAGCGTTCAAGGTGGCTGACGAAGTCGTTGCAAGGGCAGTCCGCGGAATAACCGAAACAATAACCCAGCCCTCGCTCATAAACATAGACTTCGCGGATGTAAGGGCAATAATGGGCAACAAGGGCCTGAGCATGATTGCAGTCGGGGAAAGCAAAGGCGTGAACAAAGTGGACGAGGTCGTTGACGACACTTTGAACAACACTTTGCTCGACGTGGACATTGCGGGCGCGCAGGGAGTGCTAATCCACATTACCGGCGGAACCGAACTGACCTTGGGAGAAGCCAATGCGATAGGAGAAAAGCTCACCGACCAGATTGACCCGAAGGCAACCGTAATCTGGGGCGCAAGGGTTGACCCTACGTTCGAGAACAAGATTGAGTGCATTGCCATTTTCACGGGAGTCCACTCGCCTTACATAAAGGGAACGGAAGACTACGATAGCTCGCACCAGAAGTCCGGCAATTCCTCAAGCTACGACCGCGATTTGGGATTGCACTACGTGAAGTGAAGGGGGGTTTGTCCCTCCATTTCCCTTTTTCTTCTTTTTCACCTTAATTTGTTGAGGTTTTGCTTTTGATTGACCCGATAACGATTTTTGTCTCAGGTTTGAGCAATCCTGTTTTCACACCTATAGCGGCATTCCTCGACGCTTACGGTTACTACCTGATGGGAGTCCTTTTCCTTCTCGTGTTGTGGAAATTCAGGGAAAAGCGCAAGCAATTGATTCTCACAATGATAATTGTGGTCATACTCACCGCCGGCCTCAAGCTCGCGCTTCCCATTCAGAGGCCCTGCCTTGAGGGAATACAGTCCAAGATTGCGTGCCCGAGCGAGAATTCGTTTCCATCCGGCCACTCTTCGACTGCGTTCGGACTGGCTTTCGGCTCCTTAGGAACCGTTGCGTCCTACGCTTTCTGGCCCTTCGCCCTGCTGATGGGCTTCGCGCGTGTTTACCTCGGGGTGCACTCGTTCTTCGACGTTCTGGGCTCTTTCGTTGTAGGCGCAATCGCTTGGCTGCTCGCCAGAATCATCGAAAGGCGCTTTTTCGGAAGGAAAAAGTAATTTAAACTGTCGCCGCCAGAGTTAATTTGCGGCAGAAAGGAATTTTTCCGGAGGAAAATCTTTTCTTTTGCGGAGCAAAATATTTCTTTTGCCAACTTTTCTTTTCCAAAGAAAAGCTGCAGGGGTCGGATAGCGGTCAATTCCGCCAGCTTGAGGGGCTGGTGCCTTAGTGGCTTCGAGAGTTCAAATCTCTCCCCCTGCACTACTACTGAAAAGTTAGATGCGCTCCCCTACTTTTATTTCAGGAAGGGAGCAATGAATGATATGAACGACTACACGAAGCAATTAGAAGGCTATTTGGGAAGGCTTTCAGGCAAGATTGGAAAGCACAATGCCAACCTAATCCTTGATTGGTTGCCCAAATACAAAGCCACAAGGTTCAGACCCTGCGACCACCGATGCCTAACCGCAGTTTCAAGGCTGAAAAGAATAAGCGAGGTCTTGAATCACAAGGCGTTAGACAACCTCAATGAAAGCGACCTAATAGCCTTCCGCTTGGAAATGA
>JBAZPA010000093.1:0-5959 GCA_041648435.1 archaeon | reverse complement strand
GTTGTGGTTTGTTGACAAGATTGGGTTTCTTAGATTTTCAATGGAGCGGGATGCTGCAGCAGGACAGTTGTGGTTTGTTGACAAGATTGGGTTTCTTAGATTTAAATGTAGTGGTTGGCAGTGAAGTCCATAGTTGTGGTTTGTTGACAAGATTGGGTTTCTTAGATTAGGACCACGGTAACTATCTGAAAGTCTAAGATGTAGCAAAAAAAGGAGATTGAAAAAGTATCTCCTTTTTTGTTTTAAAAATGTTTTCCCTCGATTTTCATTATCAAAACATTTCTAATTGCTGAGGTTCAAGCGGAGGCGGGACGGGTCTTTTCCCAATAAATGAATCAATTTGTCCAAATTGCTTGTCGGTAATTCGCAAAACGCTGACCAATCCTTTTGGCGGAAGATATTTCTTGACCCGTAATACATGAATTTCTGCGTTTTCTTTCGACGCGCAATGCCTGAGATAAACCGAAAATTGAAGCATGGAAAAACCGTCTTTCATCAGGTTCTTCCGAAACTGAGTGTAATTCTTCCGGTCGGTTTTCGTGTCTGTCGGTAAATCAAAAAATACCATTAACCACATGATCTGATAAGGATTCAGCCACATAATTCCGGACACAAAATCTTTTTAGATTTCCCTGCAAAACATCGTTGAAGCGAAGCGGCTGTCCATGATGCGGCAATCATTAAAGGCTTCGTTTCTTTTTTCATTCGCACCGGGATCGATGGCAATTCCAATAATTCTCGTTTTATTTCCGGGCGGAGGATTGAAATGTCCAATTCTTCCAGTGCAATCTTTTGTACTATCTGGTCAACGAAAGGTCGATATGGCTCCATGATGTCGTCTGAAAGTGGAAAGGCGTTGTACTGATTGTGATGATGAATTCCGACCTGCGGCAATAAACCGGCGCTTACGATCGCCCGCGTAATGATAGCCCGAAGAATTGCATAACCGTAATTCAAAAGATTATTTGGTGGCTTGCCTTCCTGATGGCGCTTGAAACGCAGGGGATCGAATAAGATCGCCCAGTAATATTTCGCGGCGACTGCCTCCCGATTGGTTTCATCATTTGTGCGTATTTTTGATTCTAAATGGTGCAGAAATTCTGATGGCAATTCAAGATGATCGAGTAATAGCGCCTGATTTCGGACTTTTGCTTTGACGATTTGTTGCCACAGACTTTTTTGGATTGGCTTACTTGTTCCGATTTGATGAGCGATAGTTAAAGTCTGAATGGAAGATCCGACAAAAGGAAGAAATATACCGGCGGGCATGTGATTGGAATCGGTCGTAATGACACTGACCTTATTTTCCATCAATTGTTCTAACGCGCCGTGAGTAACGCTGACTCCATAATGGTCGATAATCAAATATCCCAAGTCCTCAATCGGAATCGAGGAAGTCTCTTGCCCGTTCTGATGAATCTTCAACTGTTCATGATGGACAAACAGGTGAGCCGGATTGCCGATATAGACGGTACGCTTAATCATTGACCGGATAAATATTGCCGACCGGATCGATCACAACTTTAATGGCATTTAATGTACTGGGTGTTGCCCAAAAGATAGTCTTCTTTTCAGTTACTTCATTCTTACCAGACGCAAGATGATGAATGAAGGTAATTACTTCTGATAAACTGTCGATTTTTTTCACCCGATACAAACGCTGGGTAATCAGGCCATAATTTTTTTCTTTCAATTGGATTTCGATCTCCGGGCAGGGATTGATGATTGCCATCTCATTAATCGCCAGCGAATAGGCGAATTCATAATCATCATTCGGCGGTGTTTTATCGATGACCGGCAATTTCTCTTTTTCATTTTTAACGGCATCGATCAGCCGCACGACCCGGCCGTACCCTTTACCGCCTTGTTTATGTCTGAAAATTTCTATATGATGATTACTTCCGGTTTGTACAAAAAGTTTATCGTTGTCGGAATAGAGCGGATACATGGTTTCTGAATCTTTGATTACCCGGACTTTTTTGATCTTTGTTTTGCCGTTCGGCATATAGAGTGGGTTGACGAATGCCTCTTTGGGAATATCTTTCAATTTGGTATCGGTGTTGACGCCCAGCGATTTTAGCCGATCATAAACGGCTTGCCTGACAACCGGATCGACGATATTTCCGATTTCCTTGGCGGTCAATGATTTTACCGGCTTGCGCACGACATAAGTTTCTTTGCCTTCCAAAGTACGGATTTTTCCATAGTAAGTTTCTTCATGTAATTTGCCCCTGACTCGCGGATTTACTTTATAGGAAATAAGCACTCGATCCATATTGTCGGATGCATCATTACGGAAATTATCCCACGGTTCAGGAAATTGTTCCTGTTCGGGTTCGCTACTGTATTTATGGCATTTGCTGAGCCGGTGTAACACGCCGGGATTGACATTGGCGATGACTAATGCATCGATGGCATGATGCCGCTGATCTTCCCGGTTCTTTTTATTTTCGTTTTCGACGGATAGGATCGTATTCAATCCCCACATCTGTCTGAGTTGGGCCGTTGCGCCGCCTTTCGTCACCTGTACTTTGGGACAGATCAATTTCAGATATTTGGAGACTTCGCGGCTGATATAGGCTGAGTCTGTGTACTGATGATTGAAGAAATCTTCATTGATTTCCTTGCCGACATCTTTCATCAGAAATTTTCGCAATTTATGCGGCATATCCCTTTTTACGCAGGTCGTGATTTCAAACCAGCGTTGGGGATCGTTCCCGAATGCTTCATATGGCGTCAGATTCCCTTTTTCCTGATTGACGCTTCGGTGACAAAGCGTCTTGTTCGCCATGGAGTTATCCAGACTCCGGCTATATGGAATGATATGTTCGATCTCGAATTCACCATTGAATAATCCCGCTAAGGAAATGTCTTTTCCCGTATAAGGACAACGCCGCTTGCTTTCTTCCCAGAGCAGATATTTTTGTATGGCGTCGGATGTTATTTTGGGGAAATGCAATTCGTTTCGGAGAATTTCTTTAACCTCATTGATGTGTTTTTCTTTTCGTTTATTTTCAATAAAAATCTGCTGTCTTTTATCTTTTGATAATTTCAAGTCCCTCAGGAGCTCGACCCGGACAATCTCCGGTTTGCCGTAAGTATCGCCGATTGTATTTACCAGTTTTCTCAATTCATACAGGGATTGTTGAACAAGTGGATTTCGAATGTTTTCCGGTTCGGGCAGTTCGTCTGCCAGATGATCCGGGCGATAGATGTCGCTGTGATGGTATCCGGCTTCAAGGCAAGCTTGATCGTAAGTCAATCCCTCTTCCAAATGCGGGATGATATTTTTCATCGCCTTTGCGCTGAGCCGTGCGTATCCGGATTCCAGCGGCATTATTAATAGTTTTTTGATTTCATTATCGTTCAGAAGCCATTTTTTACGAGCATATTCTTCAAGCCAAAGATCATCGTCTGAAAAATGCAGTGTGTGCCAGATTTCATGTTTTTTTTCATCGGAAAAAGTATCCCATCTTTTTGTACCAAAGACCCTTGAAAGGGCAGAATATGTTCTGTTCCCGTAGATCTTCAATTGATCTTCGAGATTGATATGCGTATCCTGTGGTAAATGAAGTATTTTTTTTATCTTTTCGATTTCAAGACGGTCCGTTTTATTGAGTTTCTCGATCAACAGAAATCTTTCTTCGTCGCCCAAGGCTTCATCAAAGCGATCGTCGGTAGTTATTCTGATTCTGACGATTGTTTCCAGAATTCTAAAATACTGGTAGACAGGAGAACTTTTCGGCGCACATCGTTTTTGCGACTCAAAGGTGCAGAACGCGACATTTTCTTTTTGAGACTTTAGCTTTCTTTGAAAGAAAACGATGTCCTTGATATGGTTTTTTATATCGTCAGTCAATTCATCGGGATAAAACGATCTTTGCTTTTCCCAGAGTGCATCGACTTCTTCCTCATACATTTTTCTCAGGGCGAACCGATTTCGCCTGCGTTGTTCTTCGGGCTTTAATGTTGACAGGTATTCGCCAAGTGTTCGGAATCCGCCCTCTTTAATCGCTTGTTCGGTTTCTGTTATCCCTGTGATTTCGCTATACCCTTTGAATATTTTATTGTCGTCTTTACCGGCAGTCTTTCTATTCGACTTGAACCCTCTTCTTTGATTGATATGAAAAATACTGCGACCGATTTCGTAAAGGGATAGTTTTTCATCTAATCCCTTTTTCCTTATCTCATAGGGATCCATCTTGAAAAACAGGTCTTCTTCGACTTTCTCTTTCGGATAAAAACTCTGTTTTTTAAGATATTCTTGTAAGGTAGACCGTCGCATTTGGTATCTATCTAAACGTCGCCTCATTCCACGGGCAGTTCGTCTCTGCGCATTTTTAGATTCTTCGCTTCCGCTTGGGGTTCTGTTGAGTCCTTCCGGGAAAATTCTGACTCCGGTTCCGATTATTTTTTTACTTTCAGAATCAATGAATGCCCAGCCGATTGAATTTGTGCCCAAATCAAGTCCGAGAATCTTGCTCATATTCACCGCAAAACTTTTTTTATTGTTTTAAAATATTCCTGCATTTAAACTACCAATGCTTTTTTACCCAATCTTGTCTGCGACTTATCACAATAAGGACTGTAAGTCCGCAGGTTCTCTTGCCCGACCTCGTTGCCGGGCTTTTTTTTCTTCATTTTCCATTAAAAAAATACGGTTTTGACATTAATCAATCGAGATTGAGAGTTTTTTATTCAACAATAGGTTCCGTGAACTCAAGCGTGTGTGTTTTCTATTCAGACGTGACATAAAAATACTCGATGTCGGATTTTTAAAACTCAAACGAGATATAAAAATACTCAAGCGTGAATGTTTTATACTCAACGATGATATTGAAATACACAATGCCGAATTATTTTTATTCAATGGAGATATTCCGGACTTCAAAAACGTCATTTAATTCATTTCGCTGTATTAGATTCATTCGGCGTTTGCTCTGTCGTGGTTCCTTTGGACATTTTTTCGAAACGTTTTTTCAACTCGTTGTAAATAGTTTTTGCCATAAGGATGTCCATTTTTGCCGCTTGCTTGACGTTGTTGTAATAGGCGAGAGCTGGTTTGTATGCTTCGCTTCCCGTTATCAAAGCGGTGTCTTCCAAATTAGCGATCAGGCTTTTCAATCTGCGGAGAAATCCCATTAACTGACCGTGTGCTTCGAAATCTTTATTCATTTCGGTGACATTTAAATAGGCTGGAGTGAATTCGGGATTCAATTTGATATATTCAACGACTTTTTCCACAAACGGGAGTGTCTTATCTGCCATCTTCGGTAATTCTCGTTTTTCTTCCGTGGAGAGCGCGATAAGGTAGGGGCCTAAATTATCTGTCAGGGATGTAATCGCTGTATCAATTTTTTCCAATACTTCTGGCGGAATTTGGATAGATACGATGTTTTCTGTGCCCATGAGTCATCTCCTCTTTTATCTGACTGAATGCCGATTGTGTAAAGGAATTATTTTTCGTCGATTTTCACCACACATGTTAAATGCCTCAATAGTCGGGAAAAATCTAAATCGTTATTGAAGAATAAACAAGGGGAATTATCTCTGAAGAATATTATCCCGGTTTTCCGGCGTGACTTCGACAATTTTCACATCGTTCAGTCCATCCGCCCAGAAGCCAAGCGCGCGTTTCTGAACGACGGCGATGTACGACGAATAATTTTTCAGGATTTCTTTCGCAGTGGTGCAAAACGCCATCACTGTCTGTTCCATAATCCCGAGTTCGTCAATCAGAATCAGATGTCCGGACCGAATCGAGTTCCGAAGTATTTCACTGCCGAATCCGTTGAATACGGATAAATCCACGCCAAAACGGTCGAATGAAACTGTTTTCGGAAAATCGACGTGCGCGAATGTTCGGCTATCGCCGTGCCAATCGCGAAGCGAATAGCCAACGATTGTATTCTCACAGAAGATTTTTTCCGTCGTGAAACCGGCTGGTTGGATATTCAGA
>JBAZPA010000092.1:0-6006 GCA_041648435.1 archaeon | reverse complement strand
TATCTTGAATACAAGTACGAGGAAAAGATTTCCATTGACCAGAAGCAGTTGAATTACCTGACAAGCGCCTTTGGCGGAACAAGGATTTTCAGGTCGACGGAATTCATTGCGCTTGCGCATGAACTGAACCTGTTCGGCCCAGACCTCGGGAATGAAAAGCGGGACTTGGAGGCCGCGCTTTACGCATTGAAATTCAAGGGGTGCGCGGTTTCCGAGAACGAGATTTCCGATTTTGTTTCGGGGAAGTGAAACAAATGCGGGCGGAAAACGCAGGGCGGGAATCCCTTCCCGAAATATGGAAGGCCATAAAGTCGGAGTTTCCCTACACGAAAATTAACGAGGCGGATTTCCTCGAAAAAAATGGGTCCGGAAAAACCGCCCTGTACTCGATTGGAAAAAAGGAATTGCAGGGATTCGCGGAATTCGAGCTTGTTTCGGGGGAAAGCGCGAGGCTGAACGTGGTATTCGTGAAAAAAAAGTTCAGGCGCAAAGGCAACGGTCTCGCGCTTCTCGAGCACGCAAAAAAAGAACTGAAGAAAACGGGTTTCCGGAGAATAATTCTTGTAGTGGAAAAAGGCAATTCCGCGGCAAAGGGGCTTTACTCGAAGGCGGGCTTCGGATTCAGGGAAAATTTTCCTCACAAAATAAACGGAAAAAAAGCGGAGAAATGGGAAATCGGATTCCCACGGCTAACGAAGATGGCTGAAAAGAAATGAAGTTGCTTCATTAATTTTTATCTGGAGGTGCACGCACCTATGTATCAAACGCATGTGCTCATTGGTTACCTTGTTTCCCCTTCCGCGCCCAAGCAGGTCAAAATATCTGTCCGAAAACATGTTTTTGTTCTCCATGCTCCGCATTAGCGATAGATACAACCCGTCGGATTTCTGGCCCAGTTCGAGTATGCGCTTGCGCAGGAATTTCGGCGGATTCGCCGCGCTAACTTTGGGGGACAATTCATTCAATTGCCTCAAAATGTTTTGCAGAGACGCATTTGTCAAGGCGGCGTTTTTCTGCACCTTCGAAAGCATTCTCGCCCTTTCAAGGGGGCTACGCCTCAAAAAAGGGGGTTTGAAGCATTGCGAGTTCTTCGAAAAATATGCGCTGTCGAATTTTGCGGAATCGCGCTTCATTCTTACCTTAATAATCCTGTTAGGGAGCATTGCAGACCAGCAGTTGTTTTTCCAAAAATAAAATCAATCGTCAGTATTCCCTGCCGATGTAAACCACGGTTTCGGCTTTCGCTCCGCACACAATGCAGTTTCCCGCGGGCTTTTCCTCAATGTCCATTCTTTTTCCGCGAACCTTCGCTCCGAAGCCCTTCTCGATCGCTTCCGCGCATTTCTCTCCGCTTTTGTCAATAGCGCAGAAATTGACTTTCACCACCTTCCCGCCTTCAATCAGGTTTTTCGCCTCTTCAAGGCTTTTGGCCTCGCCAATCATTCCCTTGAAGCTTTCAAGCGCCTGAACCTTGAGCCTTTGCGAAAGCGCCTTTCCGCCCTCTTCCAAGAAACGGTTTATTTCTCCGAGCTTCACTTTTTCCTTTTTCCCGTTGTCGCGCCACACAACCGTAAGCGTTTTTTCTTCCGCTTCCTTTGGCCCCACTTCTATGTGGCAGGGAACGCCCTTCATTTCCCAGAAATAAAACTTTTCTCCCGGTTTTCCTTCTCCCAAGTCGATGTCAACGCGGAATTTCCCCGCAAGGCTTTCCCTCACGCTTTCCGCGTACTTCAAAACCGCTTCGTCGTTTTTGCCGAAAAGAATCGGAACGATTATCGCCTGCAATGGCGCAATGTTGAAGGGAAAGCGGAGCCCCTTGCTGTCGCCGTGCGCTATAACTATGCCTGCAAAAATCCTGCTTATTGCGGGGCCATAGCAGGTCAGGTGGCAGTACTGCTCCTTTCCGTTGGCATCCAGGTATTTCACGTTGAATGGCTTGGAGAAATTCGTTCCAAGGTAATGCGTTGAGGGCTGCTGCAATAGGCGGCCGTTGGGAAGGAACTGGTCCGCAGCGTAAGTGTTCACCGCGCCCGCAAACTTGTCCCATTGCGGCCTCTCAAAGAAAATGAAGGGAAGCCCAAGCTCATCGAGCAGGAATTCCTTTGTGATTTGCATGTCCTCCCTGACCTGCTGCCTTGCGTCCTCCTCGTTTGCGAAGGCGTCGTGGCATTCAATCCAGTGGAATTCCCTGCTGCGCAGGAACGGCCTTGTCGCCTTGGACTCGTAGCGCCAGACCTGGCAGCGGTTGTAGGTCTTGAAGGGCAAATCCTTGTAGCTTCTCAGCCAGATTGAGAACATCTGGTAAATCGCGGTTTCGGATGTGGGCCTCAATGCGAGTTTTTCCTCGAGCTTTTCGCCAGCACCGTGCTCCGTGACCCAGAACACTTCGGGCGCGAAGCCGGCAACGTGCTCCTTTTCAAGGTTAAAGTTTTTTTCCGGAATCAATGCGGGAAACCAGTAGGGCTTGTGCCTCTTCCGCTCGAGTATCGCCTCGAGGATGTTGTACATCTGCTTCATCGCCGCAACCGACCAGTACTGGAAGACGACGAAGCCCTTCACGTTGTAGCGCAAATCGCACAACTCGGCCTTGCGGACAATGGAATTGTACCACTCGTTGAAGTCCGCGTTCTTGTCGATTCCGAATGTCACGCGCTTCGCCTCTTCGGGCTTAGCTTCGGCCTTCGCGGCTTCCTTTGCGGGTTTTTCGCCTTTTGGTTTCATTGCATTCCGCCTTAATCCTCTAATCTGAAATTATTATTGAAGGGACAGATTAAAATCCTTGCCTTCATTCGTTGCTGAAAAAGTCCTTTTTGGGAAGCTCCTCCCCGTACGTGAAGTGCCCGGGCCTGCGGCTTTCCTCAAAGTACTGCTTTTTGAGTTCGGCCTTCATTTTCATGATTGCGTAGGCGCGGAAATTGGAATCGTTGCTCGAATCCTGGCAGGCCTTCCAGAGCCCGCGCACGCATGCCTCGCGCCTTTGGCTCGTGGAAAAGTGCCCCGAATAATAATTTGACGTGAGCCAGCCTATCACGGCCGAGTAAACCTCTGCCAGCTTTGAGAGCGCGGCACTGCTTCCCCTTGCGGAAAGCACCACCAGGTACGTTTCGTTTTCCCTTGAAATCGTTTTCGCATCCCCTTTTATTGCCGCGATTTTCTGCTTGTCCTCCGCAAGTTCCATTGCGCCGCGGAATTTTTCCTTTTCGGCCGCCTTTGCCGCCTCCCTTTTGCTGCGCGATGCGATTTCATCCAGGCGCCGTTTTGAAAACTTCGCAACCATGTCGCTTTTAGTTTTCGAAAGGTCCGTAACGCCTTTCCCCTGAAAGGCATTCACCCTTTCCCTGATTGTTTCAATGCCGTGCCCCATCATTTCGCCGAACCGCGGGTGGTTTTCCGTTATTCCCACGCTTTCGAGCAACGTGCGCTTCCGCGCGCCCTCGGAAAGGCGGCTTTTTTTGTAGGATTCGAGCGCGCTCCGAGGAACGATTTTTTCTCCCAACATTCCCTCGAGCACGGGAATCCCGCGTCTTTCAAGAAACCCGTAAATGGACTCGAATATGGATTTTCCGCCAATAAGGCCGTTCTTTTTGAGCCAGAAAAAGGTCTCCTTCGTGTCAAAGTAATTCCTTTTCTCGAATTCAAAACGCTCAACGAATTCCCTCGGAACCCAAGTCCGGTTGTACCTCGTTTCCGCGGGAAACTTCTTGCCCACAACGGTTTCGGCGCTGCGCTTCGTGTAGCCGAGGCGCCTTGCGGCTTCCTCGAGGGGAATCCGCCTGGAATAAAATTCCGTTTCGCGGGAAATCACCTTTTGGAGATCCAAGGCGCTTATCCATTTGTGCTCGAGCGTCTCCCTGTGAAGAAGCTTCTCCCTGTCAAGAATTCGCTCAATCGTCGACCTTCCGAGCCTTACTCCGAGGGGCTTAAGCTGCGAGTCCAGTATTTTTACGGCATCGGAAGAGATTATTCTCGAATGCTTTTGCTTCAGCAGTTGCCTTACTCCTTGAAAGGAAACCTTTTTTCCCTGCAAATCCCTTTCGTAATCAAGCTGTCCCCTCCGCGCGTAGGAATGTATTTTGTCCGGATAAACCTCCACGATTTCCGCGGCTTCCTTGACATTGTAGTTCTTCTGCACGCGCTGCGGAGTAGTGAGTTCCGCAAACCACTTTGAAACCGGCTTTCGGACGTGGAATTCAATCCGCTTTTCCAAAGGCATTTTCAGATAATCCTTCATGCGGAATTTTTCGACGGGCTTCAAAGGCATTTTTGAAACGCGCCGCCTTTCAAGCGCCTCAATGCGATATTTTTCTAAAGCGTCCTTGTTGATGAAAGAGCGACCGCCTTTTTTGGCCTTGTAAATGTTTTCGGGTTCGTGCTTGGTGAAATGAATCAGGAGGTTGCTCGGGTGAATCGAAACGCCTTTGCTTTTCAGCCACTTCGAGGCCCCGAATGGAGTTAAGCCGTTGTCACGTAACTTTTTCGCCTTGAGGATTTCGCTCTCCTCGAAAAACCATATTTTGCCCTGCTTTTCGGCGGTGAAAGCGCCTCTTCTGGCGTGGCTCCCCAAAGTTTCACTGTTTAGGCCCAAAAGTTTTGCGGCAGCAGCGGACTTAATCGGTTTCTTCAGTGCCATTCTTCCACCGCCAAAGTTTTTTTCGCCGGCCTTTCTTTCGCAAGCCTTTCTTTTTGAAAGAAAGGCTTATGGGAGGACCGAGATTCGAACTCGGGTTCCCAGCACCCCAAGCTGGAGTCCTGACCAGGCTAGACTATCCCCCCTCGGCTTTTCTTTCGAAAAGAAAAGCCGGCAAAAGAAATGCTTTTGCTCCGCAAAAGCGTTTCCATGGCAATAAAAGATTGTGGCACACGTTTTTTTAAATAACAAAGCCCCAATCCTTGCTGGTGCCGGAATGCGCTTCTCGAAAGTCGCGGAATCGTTTGCTTCGATAGAATCCGTTTCCTCAAGGCTCGAAATGACGTCGCGCCTGAAGGAATTGCTTGAGGCGTCGCCGAAGGACGACATAAGGCAGCTGGTTTACCTTCTGCAGGGAACAATCGGACCGAGCTACTCGCAGCTCGACTTCGGCTTGGGGGAAAAGCTCGTAATCGAGGCGATAGCCAAGGCGTACGGCTACCAGAAGGAGGACGTGGAGAAATCATTCAGGGAAAAGGGCGATTTGGGGGAATGCGCCGAGGAATTCGCGGCGGCAAAAAAGCAGAAATCGCTTTTCTCGGAGGAATTGAGCGTAAAAAAGGTGTTCGAGAACCTCAACAAAATCGCGAAAGCGGAGGGCAGCGGAAGCCAGGAACTCAAAATGAAATTGCTCGCGGAATTATTGAATTCGGCTTCCGCATCGGAGGCAAAATATGTTGTGCGGATTACGCTTGAAAACCTGCGCTTGGGAATAGGGGACCCCACAATAATGGACGCGCTCGCGCTCGTTTACCTTGAAGAATACAAAAAGGAAAACCCCGAAGCATTGAAGAACACAAGAGAAAGCCTGAAAGAAAAGAGGGCCGAGAAGCGCGTGGAAGAGCTTGAAAGGAAAATGAAGCAGGAACTGCGCGAAGCCATAGAGGAAAAATACAACATTCACTCGGATTTGGGGGGCATTGCATTCAAATTGAAGGAAGAGGGATTGAAGGGCCTTGAAAAAATTGAAATGCAGCCCGGAATTCCTTTCAGGCCGACTGCCGCGGAAAGGCTTCCAAGCGCCGAAGAAATAATAAAGAAACTCGGAAAGTGCGCGGTCGAAGCGAAGTACGACGGATTTCGCCTGCAGGTGCACAAGAACGGCAGCGAAGTCCAGATTTTTTCAAGGCACGCCGAGCCAATGACTGAAATGTTCCCCGAAATAGTCGCGGGAATAATCGGGCAGGTGAATGCGAAAACCGCGATTCTCGAAGGCGAGGCGCTTTCGTACAACGAGCAGACCGGGGAATTTTACCCGTTTCAGGTCACAATCCAGCGCAAGCGCAAGTACGAAATCAAAAAAATGTCCGACGAATTCC
>JBAZPA010000091.1:0-6021 GCA_041648435.1 archaeon | reverse complement strand
AAATCTCTCCCCCTGCATTTATATACAACTTTGAATGAAATTATTGCGGAGGATTTCATATGTTGCCCAAAAAAAAGTTAAGCAGAGCGAGAATGAATAGGGGGTTTGGAGGCAATGCGGTCAGTGCGACATTTAATGCTACCGGCCGGGCGGTGGATTTTACAGGCACGAGGTTTGAAAAAAACACGAAAAACCCCATTACCGGAACGCACAGGATAAAAACATGGAATCCGGAGACCGGAATAAGGGAGCATTTCAGGAAGATTGTTCCCACAACGGGAAAGGGCGGAAAATTAATGGATAGGATAACTGACGTTGAATTTGATGCAAAGGGAAAAATAAAGAGCAAGAAAAAATACTACGAAGAACCTCGCTAGACAGCACTTTTTGGGTGCTACATTTAACTGGAAGCAATAACGCGCCCCTGCCGAATGAATCGCGAAAAAAAAGGCAAAGAATTGCCTCGAAGGTTATGGAAATGAAAGGATACTCAATTGACCTCGAAAAGGAAACCCTGAAGAACAAAAACTTCCGCAGGGTGCTTTACACGGCGAAGCACAGCCAGCTCGTGCTCATGTCCCTGGAGCCGGGCGAGGAAATAGGCGCGGAAGTGCACCCGCGCCTTGACCAGTTCTTCCGCTTCGAGAAAGGAAAGGGGAAAGTGATTATAGACAAGGCGAAATACGAAGTGAAGGACGGAAGCTGCGCGATAGTTCCCGCTGGCGCAAAGCACAACGTGATAAACACTTCGAAGAAAGAGGACCTGAAATTGTACACGATTTACTCCCCGCCCGAGCACATTGACAAAGTAGTGCGCAAAACAAAGGCGGAAGCCCTCGCAAAGCCCGAGGAATACGACGGCAGGACAACCGAATAAGCCGAAACGATTTCGCTTCGGGGTTTTTGTTTATGAAACTGTTCTCGATTGAGACTGAAAGGCTTCTGCTCAGGCCCATGCGGTTATCCGACGCGGAAGAATTCCTGCCAATGATAAATGACAATAAAATATCGAACTGGATTATGCTGAGCCCGCCGATTTCCCTGAAGAAGGAGCGGGCTTACGTGCGAAAATCGAGGCGCAAATGGAAGCAGGGAAAAGAGTTTGGTTTCGCGGTTGTGCTTAGGGAAAACGGCGAATTAATCGGCGCGGCGGGAACGCACAGAATCGACCGCGAAAACTCCCAGGTAGAACTTGGAATCTTTCTCGCTAGAAGCTGGCACGGAAAGGGATGCGGAAAAGAGGCCGTGAGCGCACTGCTCTGGCTGGCATTCAAGAAACTGAAATTGCACAGGATTGTGTACAAGGTGTTCGAGGGAAACGAGGCTTCCAGAAACCTCATAAGCAAGCTGGGCGGAAAAGAAGAGGGATTCCTAAGGGAAAGCGTGCGAAAGAAAAGCAAATTCGTGAGCGCGCACGTCTACGCGGTCCTGAAGAAGGAATGGAAGCAGAGGGGAAAGGCGAAAGTTATCCCCCAAGGAAAATGAACCTTGCCTTTCCCGCTTTTGGTTGCATGAAAAGCGGGAATCAAATCATTACCGCATTCGGCTTTCCCCTAAAATGCGAGTCGCCTGTTATTACTTTCAAATTGTTATGCAATGCCGTTGCGTAAATTATTGAGTCAACCATTCCCCATTTCGGGGTTTCTTTTTTTATTGAAAAATGCAGTTTTCCCGCTGCAGCTGAAATTTCTTCGGTCAATGGCAGTATTGTGGAGGACTTCCTGACTTGCTCTATTACCTCATCAGGGCCGCGGTTGTTTTTCAGCGCCCAATCCGCCAGTTCGGCAATAGACGCTACGGAAGTTTCAGCGCCTTCATTTTCCAGCATTTCAAGAACCAGTTTTCCCTTCTGGCTCGCGTTCAGGTATTCAACCCACGCGCATGTGTCGAGAAGCATCCTTTTTTCGCCTAATTCCTTCCGCCGTGCTCCCTTACGAACGGTTTGGCGCCTTTTGTCATTCCGAACAGTTTTGTTATGTCAGCTTTGTGCGGAACAAAAATTGCAACCTTTATACTTTCTCCCGCCCTGATTTTTTCTTCCCGTATTATCCTGCTCGGCAGTATGACTCCTAGCGCGTTCCCGACCTGCCTGACCTTCACTTCCACTGCTTCAACCACCGAATCACCAGTTATAACTTGTTATAACAACTATTTATTCCTTCGCTTTTTCACGTTTTTCGGCGAACCGCGTTTCGCGCCGGCCCGCCTTTCAATCGCGGACGGTTTTCCAATCCTAATCCGCAGCCGAAACAAGGTTCGGATTCCTTATGCCAAACCGCTTTATATTATTGCCGCTAATTTTACTCTTGGTAAAAATTTTGCCTTTTGCATAATAAATGAAATTAAGGGGTGAAAAAGAAATGGGAATAAGTCATTTGACCGAGCACGGGAAGGCCGTTGTCCCCGCGGGTCCGGTAAGGCTGTTCGTGGAAAATCCATGGGATTCCGTCCGCATTGACCCGAACAAGGAGAACAAGCTCCAGATTCAGAGGGTTTCCTCGTTTTACGGGGAACCGGACGTAATCATAATAGGGAAGGTGGTCTCCGGAGTCATAACCGACAAAATGAAGCTCAAGTTCGGGGAGCAGGAAGTGCCCATCCTGAAAATGGACTCAAAGTACAGGACACTGGGGAAGGAAGGGATGACAATAGGAATCACTGTGCGCGGAGTCTACAAGGACGACTTCCAGAAGGATTCCTGCATAACATTCATCCAGTGAAGAAAGAATTATGCGTGCAAAACTCACCCCAAAGAAGGTTTTGTGCAGGGAAAGGCCGGGCGCTTTGGCGCGTTCCGGTACTTCTGCTTTTTTTCGTCTTTTCCGCCCAAATGGAAAAATTGCCTTAAGAGGACAATTAAATTTTTTTGCATCCCTATTCTAATCTGGCTAAAATGCAGGTCCGGCCCCGTAGCCTAGCCTGGATAGGGCGACTGCCTTCTAAGCAGTAGGTCGAGGGTTCGAATCCCTCCGGGGCCGTCCAAAAATTAATAAAGAATATAAAGCACAATGAGAAAAGTGATTGCATGCAGTTCATCTACAATTCGGTTTTCCTCGGCCACGATTCGAAGGACAGCCGCGAGAATTCCTCGCGCCTGAAGCATTTCGCGCACCTGAAGGAAACCCGCCTCGCCTCGGGCGAAGCATACCTGCCATTGGCGCACTCGAAGGAATATATTGAATTGGTGAAAAGGGCTTCCGGGCTCGGCTGGGGCTACCTTGACTCTGAAACCTACATCACTTCAAAGAGCTTTGAAACCGCGTCCTACGCGGTTTCCGCCTCGATAAAGGCCGCGGAAGAGAATGCGTTCGCCCTGGTGAGGCCGCCGGGGCACCACGCCTGCAGGGACAAGGGAATGGGTTTCTGCCTGTTCAACAACATGGCAATAGCCACGAAGTACTTGCTCGGAAAGGGAAAGCGCGTTTTCGTTGTCGACATAGACCTCCATCACGGCAACGGCACGCAGGAAATCCTTGAAGGGCTAGAAAACGCGTTTTATTTCTCGTTGCACCAGTTCCCGCTTTTTCCGGGAACCGGGCGCGGAATCGGGAAGAATTACGCCAACGTCTGCCTTCCCCCGCGCGTCACTGACACGGCGTACATCCGCCAGCTGGAAAACAAATTGTATCCCGCGCTGAAGGCATTCCAGCCTGACATAATTGGGGTGAGCGCGGGCTTTGACACGTATTACAAGGACCTCAACATTCTCGGGTCGAACACCGGCTTTAATCTCACGAAGCGCTCCTATTCGTCATTGCGGGAAATACTCGCTAACTGGCCGGCATTTTACATTCTTGAAGGCGGCTACAACCCCGAAAGCGTGAAAGAGGGGGTTGAGGCATTGACGGGAGTTGAAGTTAAATGAAATTTGAGTGGAAGAATTCCGCGCGGAAGAATTTTGAATGGAAGCAGAAGCAATTGGATTTCGTGATACTCGACTGGATTGCGATTGCATTGGCCTTCCTTGTCGCAATAAACATCGTCGAAGCATTCTTTTACAAAAGCGGCCTGAGCTTCAGGGCAATAGGCTCGGTTTTTGCCGTGATAATCCTTGCATTCATTTTGTTTGAAAGGGAAAAAATAATGGTCAAGCGCAGCGGAATGGAAATCGGTGCGGCGAAAAGCAAGGGAACCAAAGGCAACAGAACCAAAAGCGGTGGAATCAAAAATGACGGGTGAAAGCCGGATGAATTTTGAGGCAGTGCTCGCAAAGGCAATCGCGAAGGCGGCAAGCCTCGAATCGTTTTCTTCGGAGAAGGCGCTTGAATTAATCGAGATTCCCCCCAATTCCGAGCTCGGCGACTACGCGTTTCCGTGCTTCCGGCTTTCCAAGGAACTGCAGAAAAGCCCCAACGACATCGCGCTCAGCCTGAATTCGGAAATCGATTTGCCGAAAGCGTTTTCAAGAAGCGAAGCGGTTGGGCCGTACATAAACTTTTTCCTTGAGCGAGGGGCGTTCGCGGAGGCGGTTTTGCCCGAAGTGCTTTCCAAGCGCGGGGAGTACGGGAAAAGCTGGTTGGGAAAAAGAAAGAAGGTTATGGTGGAATATTCCGCGCCCAACGCAAACAAGCCCCTGCACCTCGGCCACCTGCGCAATGATTCAATAGGAATGGCTGTATCGAACCTGCTTGAGGCAACAGGCCACAGTGTCGTGAGGGCAAACCTGGTGAACGACCGCGGAGTCCATATCTGCAAAGTAATGCTTGCTTACGGAAAATGGGGCGAAAACGCCTCGCCTGAGGGCAAGCACGAGAAATCCGACCACTTCGTGGGAAAATATTACGTTTTGTTCGACCAGAAATCCAAGGAGGAGGCTGGCCTTGAAATCGAAGTCCAAAAAATGCTTCAGGACTGGGAAAAAGGGGACGCGAAAACCCGTGCCTTGTGGAAAAAAATCACGGATTGGGCGATTTCGGGAATGCACGAAACCTATATGGAATTCGGCTCGAGGTTCGACGTGGAATTCCGCGAATCGGAATTCTACGACAAGGCGACGCCCCTGATTGAAATGGGGCTGAAAAAGGGGGTTTTTGAAAAGGGCGAGGATGGCGCGATAATCGCGAACCTCGAAAAATTCGGATTGCAGAAGAAAACCGTTTTGCGCTCGGACGGAACGAGCATTTACCTTACAAACGACTTGGCGCTCACAAAGCACAAATTCGAGGAATACGG
Organism: archaeon; assembly: GCA_041648435.1. GTDB lineage: Archaea > Iainarchaeota > Iainarchaeia > Iainarchaeales > JBAZPA01 > JBAZPA01. Next base: position 849 of record JBAZPA010000091.1, on the reverse strand, counting down.
TTTGGACAAGGCAATCTGGGTCGTGGCTTCCGAGCAGAACCTTTACTTCGGGCAATTATTCAAAATCCTTGAATTGCTGGGATTCAAGTGGGCGGCAGACTGCAAGCACCTTTCATACGGGATGGTGAATCTGCCTACAGGCAAAATGAAATCCCGCGAAGGAACAGTGGTGGACGCGGACAACCTCATTGCGGAAGTGAAGGAACTGGCGCGCAATGAAATCCTTGAAAGGGAAAAAGACGTTCCCGAAGCCGAACTCGAAAAGCGCTCAAGGGCAATCGCATTGTCTGCAATAAAGTTTTTTCTCCTGAAAGTGGAAGCCCAGAAGGATTTGCTTTTCATTCCGGAGGAATCCGTTTCCTTTGACGGCGAAACCGGCCCCTACCTTTTGTACTCGCTTGCGCGGGCGAAAAGCATTCTCGCAAAGGCAAGGCAGGATGGTTATGCAAAGGGCGCAAAGGCGAAAAGCGAATTCGGCAAACTGACAGAGAAATCCGAGTTCGAGCTGATAAAAAAGATTCATGCTTACCCGAACGCGGTTCAGTCCTCGCTTTCAAGCCTGAGCCCGCACACACTGTGTCAGTACCTTCTTTCGCTTTCCGAGGCGTTCAATTCGTTTTACCACGAGCACAAGGTGCTTGAAGCCGGAGAAGGATTGCGCGAGGCAAGGCTTGGCATGGTGGAGGCTTTCGCGGTTTCCCTTGAAAACGGCCTGGGATTATTGAGCATTGAGTGCCTTGAAAGGATGTGATTGATTGCGTTTAGGCCGCGAGTACAAAAAAATGCTTTCCGTCCTCCTTGAAACCGTGCGGAAGCACTGGGGAAAAAAAGCCGATTTCGCGCTCATAA
>JBAZPA010000090.1:0-6106 GCA_041648435.1 archaeon | reverse complement strand
ACGCCGGCAGTGTTTCAAAGCGCCCGAGGAAAAGCGTTTTCGTGCCGTACTTCCGCATTATTTCCGCTGCGCGCCGGCCGCTTTTCGTGTAAAGCAGTTCGTTCAGGTCCTTTATTCTCTGGTTTCCGTCGGGAAGCCCTTCCATGAACGCGCCCACCACGACGTTTTTTCCCGCAATTGCCGGAATCCCGTAACTGGGAACGAAGCCCGCCATTATCACGGAATCCTTTGAGTCTTTCAGGGTCTTTATTGCCGCAGAATCCATTTTGTCTACTGGCGGATACGCTACCAAATTCATTCCAAGCATTGTTATCAGGCACAGGCCCGCAATCGGAACCGCGAATTTCAGGTAGCGCGGCCTGCTTTCAAGAAACAGCGCTGCAAGAACTGCAACAGGAATGAAGGCGTAAATCAATTCGCGGAACTGCAGGATGTTTGACTGAAGGCCCGCGACAGCGTAAAGCAACCCGAACGCGATGAGCCACGCGCACAAAAAGAGGTGCTTTTTGTTTTTCAACGCCCAAAGCAATCCGACTATTCCCACAATCAGTATCGGGCCGAACACCTGCAATGCGTTCCAGTCGAACACGAAAGGGTTCGAAATCGAGTGGCCGGAAAGCAGCGCAGGAAGATTTGAAGCCAAATAAACAGGAATCATGAGTATCGGCGCCAATGCGATTCCAGGCGCTTTCTTCGCATCGATTTGTTTCCTGAAAAACCACAGGTAAAGCGCGGCAATGAGAAGCGCCGTGAAGAACGAGCGGTAATGGAAGAAAAGCGCCGCGCCCAACGCAAGCCCCGCCGTCTTGTAATTTTTCCTTGAAAGAAGGAAAAGCGTTGCCGCAATCAAAACCAAGCCGGCCATTTCTGGAATCGGTTGCATCCCAAGGCGCGCAATGCGCGGCATGAAGGCAACGAACAGGGCGGAAATTATTCCCACGTTGTGCGAGTAAATCCTCGAAACGAAAAGGTAAACGAGCATCGAAAGCAATGCCATTATTATGAATCCCATTGCCTGCGCGATATTGAGGAAAGACAGGTCGCTCGCGATTGAAAGAAAAGAATCCAGTGCGTCAATTCCCAGAGGGTAAATGTACTTCGCGCTTGGCTCGTAAATTGAATTGAAGTGCGGAAACGATTCCTGCGAAACTATTTCTGCGGAAACCCTCTGCCTTTCCCAAAAATCCGATACGAGCACGTAATCGTTTACCAGCAACGGCGCCGCAAGTGCGGCAAGCACTATGGCAAGCAACAGCAGTGCCTCAATCCTTTTCTGCATGAATAAACCAGCCCTGTAATCTACCGGTGCGGATATCCGTTTATATGTTTTTTGAGGCAATTCGTATGCAATGACTCAAGCAAAGCACTGGTTTTTCGGAATAATCATATTCGCGGCGATAACCCTCCTCTTTGGCCCCGTACAGCGCGCCTTCTTCGGAATCGTGAAATACGTTTTCGAGGGAAACTCCCTCGGAAAAATGTACTTGTTTTTGGGGTTCGCGGCAGTCTTCTTCCTCTTCCTTTGGCTTCGCGGAAAAAAGAATTACAGGCGCAAAAACGAGGGCGGTCACATTTACAAATACGCCGCAATCGTGGGCGCGATGTTCGTTCTGTCGCTCTTCCTTCAGGGCTTCCTGATTTACTCCTATAACGCGGCTTCTCAGAGCGCGGCAATAACCGTTCTCTCGGAACGCAACGGCTTCCTTGAATGGGAATCCAGTTATCTGCAGCACACCCACACGGGAAAAATCGCCTTCGGCCTGATTTCGCAGGCGATTCCCGTTGGCGCGGCAAAAGTGGATTCCGGCGCCCCGATGTTTTCCATTATTCCCTTCGCGCCCTTCTTTGCAATAATCTTTCTTGCGTTAATGATTGCGGCAATTTACTTCGCCTTCAGGGAAGCCAGAAGGATTTACGACGGCACGATTACGCCTGACATATTGGTTTGGCTCGTGCTTTCCTTCCAGTTCATCCTGTTTTCAATGGACGGCGGCCTCTTCACCTTGGGAATGCAGTCCGCAATCGCGCTCGGAGCGTATTATTGCCTGCGCCATTACTCGAAGCACCATTTTTCGGCTTTGGAGCAGTTCGTTTACCCGCTGCTCATAACCGGCGGGTTCCAGTTCGCTTTGTCATACGTTTTTTCTGCAAATGCTGCTTCAAGCTACGGCCTGCCGATGGCGGGGATACTTCTTGCATTGGCAACCATTTTCAATAACCGCGACAATCCGGAATTCAACTGGAAGGCGTGGGCGGTTTTCGGCCTCATTCTTGTCGCGGCTGCGGGAGACGCGTACATCGGCTTTGCGGTCGGAAGAATACTGTTTCCCGAAAAGCAGGCGGATATGCTGATTTACGGTTTGCCCGAAAGTGTTACCCAAACGCAGCTGGAAAACACGCTTTCCGGCCGGCTTGAAATAATCAAAATCGAGAAAATAGGCAACATTGCCACGGTGAGCGCAATGCCGAAATCCCTTTACGCGATGGATTTCCTCGCTGAGGACCTCAGGCGCGGTTTGAACCCGGAAGGATACCTCTATGTCGTCCCGATGCAGCGCAGCGAGGGCCTCGTGAAAATTGTGGCAAACGTTCCAATAGATTCCTTACTTGACGTGAAATCCGAATTCGTTTCATTCGAGAAAACCGAGTACAACGGAAAAATCTACCTCGGAATGCACAGCGAATTCAACAAGGTTTACGCGGGCTTCTGGGTGCTGAATTACCTGCGCTACGAGAAGGGCGTGAAGGGCGCGGTCGTGGTTACCTCCTGAATCCTAAAACTCTTATTAATGCGCTGTGACCCATTATTATTGTATGGACTGGAATTCCTTTGGCAGCGGAGTGTTCCTCGTCAACGTGCTCGGCATAGTGTACGACCCCAAAACGAGAAAAATTCTCATTGGGAGGCGCAAAAGCGACCCTTACCTTAAAATGCTTTCCTGGTGCTTTCCCGGCGGAAGGCCGGCCTACAAGACTGACTTGGAATTTTACCTGAAGCGCGAAGTCAAAGCGAAGACCGGATTGGAAGTTGAAGTTAAGAAAGTGGTTTTTGCAAAAACTTACCCTGAAAAGCGCGAGTTCCTTTCCATTTATTATTTTTGCGAATTTGCAGGCGGCAGGGAAAAGGCCGGCGAAAAATTCGTTGAACTGAAATGGGTGAAGCCAAGCCAAGCAAAAAAATACTTTACTACCTCACTGCACCAGAAATTATTGGATTACCTGAAAACCCTTGGCTGAGAGATTCTTTTTTAGTCCGGAAACGCGCTCGCGGTTACCCCGCCGTCCCAAGAAAAGCGCGGCCTCATTTTTATCATCCAGATTTTTTCCGTGTTGTCGTCCAAAACCAGTGCGAATCCCTTTGAGCGCGGCATTTCCTCGAAGTACTTGTCGAAGTCCTGGTGCAGGTAGCTCGGCCTCAGCTCTGAAACCGCGGCAATGTCCGGCTGGCTGGTGAGCCTGTGTGAAATGAACAAGTCGCACTGCGAAATGCAGTCGGGATGCAGTTTGTTCGGCCTTTGCGTCGCGAGCACCAGGCTCAATCCAGGCTGCCTTCCCACACGCACCCATTCGAGAAGAACCGAAAGCGCAATGCTTTCTTCGTCCTTGGGCATGAACATGTGCGCCTCGTCTATGAGCATCCACACAATCGGCATGTCGGAAACCCTTTTTCCGCCCTGCGTCAGGCGCACTTCTTCCTCCTTCCTGTAAAGCATCCTTTCCTCGAACAGTTTTTTTCCAAGCACCCCGACGATTATGTCCCGTGTTCCCTCCATTCCGATTGCCTGCCTGTAGGCCGAAACGTCAATTATGGTTACTTTTCCTGGTTTCGCCAAGTCCATTATTCTGGTTCCCTCCTTTTCGAACAGGCCCCACGCTTTTGCCATTTCAAGCCTTCCCGCAATCGCCTGCTTTGTCCGCGCGTCCGATTCCTTGTCCTGCCGCGCCGCGCTGACCAGTTCGTCTATCCCGTAAAGCGTTCCCATTCTTTCTTTCACGTTCTCGATTATTCTCGTAAGGAGGATTCCCTCTTCGTCGCGCCATGTCAGTTTGAAGAGCGCGAGCCATTCGTTGGCTTCCAATTCGGAAACCTTTAGGGTGAAAGCCCCGTCTACGGGAATCTTTTTTTCCCTGTAAAAATCGAGTTTTCCAGCTGGCACGAGGACTTCGACTCCGGTTTTCTGGGGTTCCAATCCCCATTCCGCGAGTTCCTTCGCGTCCGCGACATTCGGAACCTTCAAGGTCCAGAATATTCCCACGGTGTCAATCGCGATTACCGCTATTCTTTTTCGTATTTCTTCGGGCTGCCTTGCGAGCTCCTCGAGCAATACCGCGAGCGAATAGCTTTTTCCGCCTCCGCGCTTTCCGCAAATCAATATCAGGTGGGGTTCCGCGACGTCCATCATCACTTTCCTTCCGAGCACGGGCCTCTCGCCGGAACTCATCACGACTTTGCCGATGTACGCGGTTCCCTTGTCGCCGTGCTTTTCCAATTCTTCGAGAGTCCTTCCGATTACCGACTTCTGGTCCATTCCGAGTTCAACCATGGTGTATTCCTTCGCCAATTCCTTTTTTACAATGAAAGAGAATCGCTTTGCGGCTATTAAATTTTGCGTTGAACAGCCTTGCGGCTGAACCATTGAAGTTAAATGGGTTGCGCCAAAGCAACCCTCGAATTCTGGAGACTTTCTGCAAAGGAGGTTCACAGAAGCATAATTTTCGCCGGCCTTTCAGTTGAGCGCGGCTTAATTTTGCCAGCTTTTCAGCCGAGCGCCGAATGTGTGTTTTTCGCCGGCGATATTTCGCCAGCCTTTCGTCTGAGCAGCGAACTATATTTCGCCAGCCTTTTGGTTGAGCGCCGGAGGCGCGATACCTAAAAGGCTGTGGGGGGAAAAACCGTCAGGGAACGACAATAAATAGTTCTATGCGTTGCCCTGACGGCTTTTTTTTCTTGAAACGCGCTTTGGCAAGCCAAATTGCCAACGCCTTTTTCAAGCGCAATTCCACGCCTCGCGTGAGGTTCCGTTTTCGGAGCCTTGTTCCTTTTCCAGGGCATTCGTTTTTTGGACGCCCTGCTTCCGCTTTCAGCGGATTAAGTAAAGCACTTTCCTTCCGGACTGCGCTTTCCTGAGATAGTTGTCTTTGTACAATCTGTTGAGCCTCTGGCTCGCGGCGTTCAAGCCGCGGTAATTCAGGGTTGCCTGTATGTCGTTTGCTGTCGCGCTTCCCCTTTCGCCTATTACTTTGAGGATTAACTGGTCCTGTTCGGGAAGCAACTCGAATTCCTTTGCTTCGGTTATTCCCGCTCCCGGGTAATGGTTTGTTTTCAGCTCAAACATTATTTTGTCGTACCTGTCGCTCATCTGCTCGAGGATTTTGTTGGATTTCTGCCTTTCTTCCGCCAGTTTGAACAATAGCACGGACAAAAGCAGGGGGTTAGCGGAGTGCTTCATTATTTCCTGTATGTCCATTGTGTTCTCATTGAACTGGGGGCTCAATTTCTCGATTAAAGCCTTGCTAGAGCTTTCCAAGCCGAGCTCAGACTTCTTGGGGTCCTGGCCCTTGACAGAATCAAGTGCAGTCATGATGTATCATGATACAATCATGATTCTTATATACTTTTCTGTTAGAACAAGATACCGCTTTGACCTTCACGGTTAGGAAAGCAATCCCGAAAAGAAACGAACAACGAAAATCGCTTCGGTGTATATGTGCATTAGGATGTATAAAAAGGTTTTGGGTTGTTTATGTAATTTTATTTTTCATCCCGATTATTTCAAGTTTTTTCATTCGGGAAAATCAGGAATAAGTTTAGAAATTTTTATTGCAGATTAGAGTAAAAGAAAAAGGAAAAAAGAGAAAGAAAGGCAAAACGCTTTTTCAGCGCCTGCCGCTCAAGTACTCAAGCGTGGCAAGGAAAACGCCTTTTGTTCGACCAGGGTCATAGTTGAAGTAAATTACCTTTCCAAGGCCCGCCTTGAATTGCGTGCTTTCCACTATTCCCGTGTAGTACTTCTTGCTGAACTCGTCCTGTATGTATGCGATTTCCCTTCCCTGCGGCGTAACGTCGAAGGTTTCGAATGCAATCAATCCCGCCGTGGGTTCCGAG
>JBAZPA010000089.1:0-6109 GCA_041648435.1 archaeon | reverse complement strand
AAATCCGGGACACCGGCATCGGCATCGCCAAAGAGCATTTACCGCGTCTTTTCGAGCGCTTTTACGTCGCCGATAAGTCGCGTTCACGTCAGCTCGGCGGCACCGGATTGGGATTGTCCATCGCGCGTCATATCGTTCTCCTGCACAACGGAAGAATTCACGCCGAGAGCGTTCCGGGAGTCGGGACGACGTTCATCATCGAATTGCCGGCGTAGAAGTTCCGGGTTTCACGAAGCGTGATCTTCGATTCGGGTTCTTCATTAAGCCCCTATCAACCTAATCTACCTAATCTACCTCTTAAATAGCTATTGACATTTTCACTTTCTCGTGTTAAACTCGCAATAGTTAACTATTGTAAGAGGCAATCGCAAAAATGGCACTTTCTTTCAGACAGCATTTTCTTCCGGCGTTAGGTTTAGCCGGAAGCAATTTGACTTAAGGAAATTCAGAGGCGTCACACCGACGCCAACGATAGAAAGAGAAACACCCAAAAAAAGGAGAAAAAAATGGGTAACGAAAACCGAGTCTCGTTCATCGTACCGCCTGAAGCCATTCGGGCGGCGCGGGAATCCGGCGGCGTCGTTGCATCGACGCTCAAAGCGTATCTGATCGCTCTAACCCCTGAAGAGCGTCGGAAACTTTTAAAGATGGGGGACAAATCGCTGGCATTTGTTGAGAAGATCAGCGAATATGCCACCGATGCGCCTGAATTTGTTCCGGCATTTCTGGATGTTGTAGAGATGAAGAACGATCTCAACAACGCGACCAGCCTGAACACAGTATATCGTCCGCTGGTTGAAACTGTTGGAAACCTGAGCGATACTATCCTTGCCAGCGGAAGCGACGCATACAAGGCGGCTTTGCTCTATTACAATTCGGTCAAATCGGCGGCGAAGAACAATGTTCCTAACGCCAAAGCGATTTATGAAGACCTGAGAAAACGGTTTGAAAGTCAAGGTAAGACGGTCGAGCCATCGACCACAGCAACGCCGTCAGTGTAAACTCCGGCGTCTTTTAGTTTCCATTTAGTTAAAAGTGAAGGTAACGCCGGATCGAGATCGGCGACGCCTGAAAAAACGAACACAATCGTTCGTTCAATCCATGCCGCCCGGGGTATGCGCTTCGGGCGGCGGGTTTTTATCGTTGAATCGGGAAGGGCTGGGGGTATAGCGATAACCCCCAAGGCCATATCGGGATACCCCTAAGGCATATCCGGAACCCCCATGCCTATATCAAATACTCGCGCGGTCATATCATTTGCCAACTCGCGAGTCTTTTTTACTCGAACGGTCATATCATTTGCCAACTCGCGAGTCTTTTTTACTCGCACAGTCATATCGTTTGCCAACTCGCGAGTCTTTTTTGCTCGCGCGGTCATATCGTTTGCCAACTAACGAGTCTTTTTTACTCGAACGGTCATATCAAACACTCGACAGTTCATGAAAATTGCTCGCGAGTTAGTATCGGAGGCTCGAAAGGTCATATCAGGAACCCCCAAGATCATATCAATAACCAGTGAGGGTATAGTTGATTTGGGCTTGTTAATATTTACAGAAACTCGTTACCTTTTTCCTTGTGCTTTTACCCGATTATATGTACTATTTCAGCGTTGTTTGATTATAGATGATTGCGGATCGATCTTTTGATGAGGGAATTAATGTGGAAAATGATTGTGAAAAAAGAACTAATACAGACCATTCAGGAAATGGAGAGAATGAGAAAGATTAACATAAATTGAGAGCAAAAAGGAGATTTCATTGAAACTGTACAAGTATTTATCAGACGAAACATTTGCAAAATATCTAGACTCCTATTTGAGAGGCGAAGTTTACTTCTCATCCTGGCGAGACTTTAACGATCCCATGGAAGGCTATTTCACGTATGTCTCTCGTCAGAATCCCAAAGAGGACATACGCGAGATTATTGAGCAGAAATCTCGTTATCGCGTTTGTTGCTTTTGTAAATCTTATAAGAAATTTCTCCAATGGTCATATTACACCAACGGGCACAGAGGCGTATGCCTTGAGTACAATATAAATAAAACAAATCTTCCTACTTACATTATCATTAAATCCGTGAATTATACCAAAACACTGCCGTCCTTTAATTCGGCAGCAAGTATTGAAGACCAAACAAAAACATTTCTCCTCACGAAACTAAAAGTGTGGAAGCCAGAGAATGAGGTAAGAATACTTGGTCATAATATACTGGATAACACAATACAGATTGGAAAATTGACAGGCATCATCTTTGGAGCAAACTTCGATATTTCCGATCATAATGGCGAACAGAGGAAACAAGTTAGACAGAATGTACTCGCATCTGGCAGCAATTATCCTAAGCTTTATAACGCGGTCATTGACAGAATCACCGCAACAATTTCTCGTAGAATAATTGATCAATAAAAACAAATTAAGATTAATTACTACAGACCACGGTTGCACTTTCCGCACAAATTCTCCTTCCCTGGGGACCACACAGAATTCTTTATTTTACTTGTATCGCGCATCATTCAATTCCCAGTACGCAGTGGTGCCTTTGATATTTTCATTATCTTTAGCATAATCGAAGGCGGTCTTTCCTTCGTCGTCTTTTAATTTTCCATTAGCACCGGATTTTAAAAGGATATTTATCACTTCAGGATTTTGATTGTTCAAGGCGGCGAGCATTAAAGAAGTCCGTCCATCGGTAGTCCGATCATTGACAGTCGCTCCCGCCTTGATTAAAGCCGTTATCACTTCAGGATTTTGATTTTTATAGGCGGCATCCATTAAAGGAGTCGATCCATCGGAATCCCGATCATCGATATTCGTTCCCGCCTTGAGTAAAGCCGTTATCACCTCGGGATTTTGATTGAAACTGGCGGCGAGCATTAAAGGAGTCCATCCCAATGAGTTCCGCTCATCGATATTCGCTCCTGCTCTGAGCAAAATCGTGACAACCTCCGGATTTTGATTGAAACTGGCGGCGTACATCAAAGGAGTCCCTCCTATGGAATCCTGATCGTTGATATTCGCTCCCGCCTTGATTAAAGCCGTTATCACTTCAGGATTTTGATTTTTTCTTGCGGCGAATATCAGAGGAGTCCATCCTGTGGAATCTCGTTCATTGACAGTCGCTCCCGCCTTGATTAAAGCCGTTATCACTTCAGGATTTTGATTTTTATAGGCGGCATCCATTAAAGGAGTCGATCCATCGGAATCCCGATCATCGATATTCGCTCCCGCCTTGATTAACGTCGTAATCACCTCAGGATTTTGATTGTTACTGGCGGCGAACATCAAAGAAGTCCTTCCATCAGAATCCCGATCATCGATATTCGCTCCCGCCTTGATTAACGTCGTAATCACCTCAGGATTTTGATTGTTACTGGCGGCGTCCATCAAAGGAGTCAGTCCCTCAGAAGCTCGACCATTGACATTTGATCCTGCTTGGATTAAAGCCACGACAACCTCAGGATTTTGATTGTTACTGGCGGCGAACATCAAAGGAGTCAGTCCATCGGAATCCCGTTCATTGATATTCGCGCCCAATTTAATTAAAGCGGTGATGACCTTAGAATTTTGATTTTTACTGGCAGCATGCATTAAAAGTGTTAATCCATTAATATCCCGATCGTTGATATTCGTTCCTGCTTTGATTAACATGGTAACTGCATCAGGATTTTGATTTTCACGGGCGGCATAAATTGAAGGTGTCCATCCTGTGGAATCTCGTTCATTGACAGTCGCTCCCGCCTTGATTAAAGCCGTTATCACTTCAGGGTTTTGATTATTCATGGCGGCGCACATTAAAGGAGTCCCTCCAAAGGAATTCCGATCATTAACATTTGCCCCCGCTTTGACTAAAGCCGTTATCACTTCAGGATTTTGGTTATAACCGGCGGCGGCGATCAAAGGAGTCGATCCATCAGAAGTCCGCTCATTAACATTTGCTCCCGCCCCTATTGCTTTTTTGACTTCCTCAGGTGTTCCGTTTAACACAATACTAAAAAAACTCTCATTCATTTTAAGCCTCCCTTTTTCATTTGCATTTTTCCAGATAATTGCTAATGGTTCGACATAAATCCTTTTTTCTTTGATTTATCAATCTGTAAGCGTCAAGTAAATGTTACCACTTGTCTGATCTGAACCGGTTTTCCGCTAATCCCTCACACAGCGAACCGAAACACCACCAGGCTTACCCGCGGTGTAACGGTAAACGCCTGAATTATTGCAATCCAGTACGCGAGCCCAGGCGTAGTAACTACCGTACTCTGTAGACGACCAGAAGATGGTACCCTTACCTATATTGCTGAAAGGGCTATTGTGGTAGCGGAAGCCGCCAGGTAACGCCGAAAAACCACTCTCATTTGTTGCGCCGGTATTTGGTGATTCCCAATGCACTGTACCGCTTTCTTTCAGTTTGCCGCCTTCATCTGTGCCTCTCCATTCGCCGTACCCGGAAGGCACTCCAGATTTGTCCGCTTCTGACTGGCTCATCCCCAAATACATCTCAAGTTCTTTCCATTCTTCATCACTTGGAATATGCCAACCTTGTGGGGCAATATTACGACTGTCGTTCACTGCATACCATTTATAAAGCCGGCCATAAGTGGCTACATAGTCCTCGTTGTTTTCGTAATTGCAATAGGCGCTAATTGTCGAATTGTTCCATTCAGTATTGCTGGTCACATTGGGTATCGTTTCACCGTTGCGAAAATGAGTTACTTTCAGGTTTTCTGCCATCCACCATTGATTACCGATTCTTATTATTGTATAGACATTACCATCAATATCTTTACATCCAACCGTGAATGATTTTTCATTTGAATAATCCGATTGATTTATCGAAGTGAATGCCCTTACCCGATAGGCGTAAGTATCACCGTAAGTCAACCCTGAATCATTATAACTGGTCACATTCGCGCCAACCTCGGTGATTTGTAAATAGTTTCCGCCTTCTTCTTTTCGCTCGATCCGGAAACCTGTTTCAAAAGTGCAGTTATCTGTCCATGTCAGGCGAACACTTTGATCATCGAGAGCAGTTGCGTTTAAACTTGTAGGAGCGGGAATTATCATCATGACAGATTTCTCGTTAGAATAGACTGAGTTATTCTTAGAAGTGAATGCCCGCGCACGATAGTAATAGTTAGTCCCGTAAGTCAACCCGGCATCTTCATAAGTTTTCACATTAGCTCCGACTTCGGCTATCTGGACGTAACTGCCACTCGATTCTTTGCGCTCAATCCTATATCCCGCTTCAAATGAACAGTTATCCGTCCAGGTCAGACGCAAGCTTTGGTCGTCAATCGCGGTCGCGTTCAGATTACTCGGCGCCGGGAAAATTGTCGTAACGGATTTCTCGTTGGAATAAGCAGAATTATTCAGCGATGTATAGGCACGTACTTGATAGTAATAGTCCCTCCCGTAAGTCAACCCGGAATCATTAAAACTGGTTACATTCGCGCCAATCTCTGTGATTTGTGAATAGTTTCCACCTTCTTCCTTGCGTTCAATCCGAAAGCCTGTTTCAAAAGCAGAGTTATCCGTCCATGTCAGGTGAACACTTTGATCATCGAGAGCCGTCGCATCTAAATCGCTGGGAGCGGGAATTACAATTGTAATTGATTTCTCGTTAGAATAGATTGAATTATTCTGAGAAGTATAGGCTCGTACCCGATAGTAATAGTTAGTCCCGTATGTCAACCCGGCATCATCATAAGTTGTCACATTAGCGCCGACTTCGGCTATCTGGACGTAACTGCCGCCTTCTTCTTTGCGCTCGATCCGGAAACCATCCTCAATTTTACTGTTATCTTGCCACGACAGAAGAATCTGCGTGTCGCTTACTGTTTGCGCGGATAACTTTGTTGGTGCTGATAACAACATGACTAAAACTTTGACGACCGGTGTCGTACTCACATTATCGTCAGCATCGTATGCTCTGGCATAAACCGAATGTTCACTGCTGTCGCTTAAATCGGTAACATTCCACGTGTAAATATAAGGAGACATGATCCATGTCTTGGCAACTTCATTGTCAACGATAAACTCGACCTGAGTGATTCCCTTATCATCAGTGGCGGTTATTTCTACCGAGACCGAATCAATTAAAACCTCATTTTTAA
>JBAZPA010000088.1:0-6175 GCA_041648435.1 archaeon | reverse complement strand
ATTCAGTACTGAACAAGGCGCTGTGGGCACTGAACCAATTCAACTTTTCCAAGGTCGACAGGGACATATTGGGAAAAATCTACGAAAAATACCTGCCGAAGGAAGAGAGAAAAAGGCTCGGCGAGTTTTACACTCCCGATGAGGTAATTGACTATATCCTCGACGCCGTTGAATACGTTCCCTCGAAGGCAATCGAAGAAAAGGACCTGATTGACCCCGCCTGCGGTTCGGGGGGCTTCCTTGTGAAGGCGGCGAGAAGGCTCATTGCGAGGCAGGCAGTGAAATTCGGCAAGGCGACGCCGAAAGAGGCTCTTGACAGCAAAAAATGGGCGGAAGTCCTTGAAAGGCTCGCCCCGAAAGAGTGCGAGGAAATCGTGAATTCAGTAGCGACGCATTTGCACGGCTTCGACATAAACCCCTTCGCGGTAAGCATAAGCGAAATGAACCTGCTGTTCCAGATAATCGACATTTACACCAAGGCGGCGAAGGCGAACAATTCCTTCAAGGTGCCGCGCTTCAAGGTCTACGAAACCGACTCATTGGAGCTTCCTGACAGCCAGACCAGCCTGCCCCAATTCTACCTCGCGGGCGGAAAAAGCCTCGCGAAGGACAAGGAAGCCACGGACGAGCTGAAAAAGAAGAAATACGATTTCGTTGTCGGGAACCCGCCGTACGTGAGGCAGGAGGAAGTGCCAAACAAGCATTATTTGGAAAAGCAGTATCCTGAAGTTTATGACGGAAGGGCAGACCTTTTTGTTTATTTCATAGAACTTGGAGTGAGGCTGCTGAAAGAAAAAGCAAGCCTTGGGTATATCACCTCAAACAAATTCATGAAGACTGGATATGGGAAAGGCACAAGGAAATTTGTTTTAGGCAATACGAGCATAAGCCAAATGATTGACTTTGGAGACTCGAAGATTTTCAAGGACGCAACAAATTACCCCTGCATTTTCGTCCTCAACACGCCGCGCGACCAGAACTCCAATATTTCTGCAGTCAATGTAACCGACAAAGCCGTAATAAAATCAAGCGAACTTGAAGAAGTCCTGTCACTAATAAAAAAACAGCGGGGCAATATCGGCGGGGTCGAGTTTGTTGAAATAAGGCAGGCTAACTTGTCGCCGGAAAAATGGCAGATTGTTTCTGAAAAAAAGTCCAAAATAATAGAAAAAATAAAGCAATCTGGAAAGCCTCTTTACCCGAATTATTCTGAGAACGTCATAATAGGAATGAGAACTGGCTTTAACGACGCGTTCATTGTCGATTCAGCCGAAGGGTTTGAGGAAGGGGTGGCAAAGCCCGTCGTTACCGGCAGGGACATCGAGCCGTATGCGGTCAGGCCAGCGAAATATTGCCTGTACCCGAACGGCAATGACGAAAGGCTTATTCCCAGGACAATAAAGCACCTATCCAAGTTCAGGCAGACGCTCGAGAGCAGGGCGCAATTCAAGCAACGCAAGGACATGAAATGGTTTGAGATAGAGCAGCCGGTCTCGAAAGAGAAGTTTGAAAAGCCAAAGATAATGACTCCCTCGCTCTCTGAAAGGAGTTCCCTTGTTTATGACACCAGCGGAATATACTGTTTCAACAGTGGCACTATTGTAATCCCGAAGGATTCAAAAAGGGAAATTGGTTATTATATTACTGCTTTGTTAAATTCAAAGTTGGTTTTCTTTTATTTAATTTCTTATAGCCCATACGTTCAGGCAAAATATTACAGTTTTGAGCCTCAATACCTCAAACTTATCCCTATTGTTGAATACAAAGAAAACAATTTAAAATGCAAGAAAATTGCAGAGCTTTCTAAACAGTTGCATCAGAGCCTCAAAAGCAGCTCTGGTGACGAGAAAGAAAAATTTGCCAAAAGCATGCAAAAACAAATCGACTCCCTTGTTTTCGAGCTTTACGGAATAACTCCGGAAGAGCGGAAAACAATCGAAAAATCAATTGAAAATTGAGCCGAAGCCGCTTTTTTGCCCGCCTTACCTTCCCTTCAGTCCCGCAATCACCTTTGCGAAGCCCATCGGAACGTTTTCCTTCAGGGGCTTTCCATGGCCGGGCAGGAGCAGTTCTATTTTGAGCTTTGAGAGCGCCTGAATCGAAGCCAGAAGTTCAGGCCTGCTTCCGGAGAGATAATCGTGCCTTCCCGCCTTTTCCGCCATCAGGGTGTCGCCGGAAAAGAGGATTTTCTTGCGCGGCTCGTAATAGCAGGCTGAGCCCTTCGTGTGGCCGGGAGTGATGAGAACGCGCAGGAGGAACTGCTCCAAGTCGAATTCCTGGCCGTGGGAAACGAAGCGCCTGATATGCGGGAAGAAATTGGTGTGAAAGAAGTCGCTGCGCGTGAAATGCCTGTCCTTCACGTTCACGAGGAGCGCGTCGTGCTCGGACATCAATGGTTCCGCCTTGGAAAAAACCTGGCTGCCGGAAAAGTGGTTGGAATGGCCGTGCGTGAACAAAACCAAATCAATGTTTTCCGGCTTCAATCCGATTGTTTCAAGGCACTGGACAAGGAACTGGGCGTTGCTCCGCAGGCCCGAATCAATGAAAACGATTTTTTTGCCCACCAGCAGGTAGGAATTGGAGCCGGGGCTGTCGTCGTAAAAGCCGTAAACGTTTTTGGTTATCTGCTCGAACATGCAAAGCGCAACAATTAATTGGCGGCGCACTATATTAGTATTGCGGTGCGGGAATGGCTGAACTGGGAATAGACGAAATCGTGTCAAGGATAGTGGAGCAAACCGGAAAAAGCGAGAAAGCCGTAAGGCAATTGGTGGGAGAGCGCAAATTGAGGTTTTCGGGACTGCTCAGCGAAATCGGCTCGGGATACCTGATTGCAAAGGAACTCGGAGTCAGCTTAAAGCATGAAAGCGGCCTGGAAAGCGAAACCAAAATCAATGAAATGGCAAAGGGGATGATGGGGCTGAATGTTACCGCGAGAATCACGAAGGTGTTTCCCGTAAGGGAATTCGAGGCGAACAACGAAAAGGGCAAAATGGTTTTAATGGAATTGAAGGACGAAACCGGCTCGATTGAATTCGTCTTGTGGCGCGACCAGGTGAAAAAATTCCACGAATTGGGATTTGGAATAGGGAGCGCAATACTGTTGAAGGGCGCAAGGGTTTCAGAGTATGATGACCGCGAACAATTGTCGCTTTCGCCAAGCGGCCAGATGATTCTTGTGGGAGAACAAAGGGGATTGCCGAAAGCCGGAACCGTGAGGCCGGGGCTAAGCGGAATAATTGCGGGAATGCAGAACCTGGAGTTATCGGGAAAAGTTGGGAAAACAGGGAAACGGGGGGAATTCGTTGGAAGGAACGGGGAAACCGGAAGAATGGCTTCATTTGAATTGGAGGACAAAAACGGAAAAATAAGGGTTGTCGCGTGGAATGAGGCAGTTGAAAGCGCGGAGGGATTGCTTGGGGGAGACACTATAAGGATTTCGGGGGCAAGCGCGAGAAAGGGATTGGACGGAAAAATCGAATTGCACGTAAATGAAGCAAAAGGAATAGAATTGAAGGAAAAAATTTACCTGCCAAAAATTGGGGAAAACAATGCAAAAAGGCAAAAGCTTTGCGACATAAACGAGGAGGAATTGGCGGAAGCGAGGGCAACGATTGCCGGAGTGAACAAGTCACGGCTGTTTTACTTCGTGTGCCCGCAATGCGGGGGAAAGGCCACGGAAAAGGGGGCTGGAAACGAATTTTCCTGCGCGAAATGCGGAACGATAAGGAACGCGAAGCCCCATGCCGTAATCTCAATCGAATTGGATGACGGTTCGGCGAGAATGAACTGCACTTTCTTTGGAAGCATCGGGGAAGAATTGTGCGGAAAAAGCGCAGCGGTGCTGCAAAGCCAGTGCCTCTCGAACGGGAATGAATTCGTCCTGAAGGAAATCAGGAAAAGGATTGGCGGAAAGCAGATTGTAGTCGAAGTAATCGCGAAAAAGAACGTTTTGAGGAACGAGCTCGAATTCGTGGCAAGGAAAATACGGAAAATCGACTGGCAGAAGGAAGCCCGCGGCGCGCTTGAAGAAATGGGAAAGTGAAACGGTGCAGAGGACAAGCGCGGAATGCCTAAGGGTGCTTGCGGAAAGGAAATCCTGCTCGCACAAAGGCGAAAACGGAAAAGTGCTCGTGGTTTCCGGCTCAGGGGAATACCACGGAAGCGCGATTTTCGCGACTCTCGCGGCCTCGCGCTTCGTTGACCTGGTTTACGTTTGCACGGAAAAGGAAAACATTCCAGCGCTGAAGAAATGGTGCCCGAATTCAATTGTGCGCGGTTTCGGCGAAGCGAATGAACTTGCAAAGGAATGTGATTCAATTCTGATAGGGCCGGGAATGGAGGGAAAAAAGGCGAGGAAAACCACGCTCATGCTCCTGAAAAGATTTCCGGAAAAGAAATTTGTGATTGACGCGATTGCGCTGTGGTTTCTGAAGCCGAATGAACTGGGAAAGAACTGCTGCGTTACCCCGCATGCAGGCGAATTCAAAGCGTTCTTGGGAAAAAAGCCGTGCGCGGAAAACGCGCTTCGGGCAAACAGGAAGTTCGGTTTCGTAGTAGTGCTGAAAGGCAAAACGGATTGCATCGCTTCGCGGGGAAAACTGTGGGAAAACGAGACGGGAAACGCCTTGATGACCGTGGGAGGAACGGGGGACGTTCTCGCGGGCCTGATAACGGCTTTCGCTGCGAAGAACTCCCTGGAAAAGGCGGCATTGGCGGGATGCTGGCTGAACGGAAAGGCGGGGGAAAGCCTCGCAAAGCGAATGGCGGGATTCAACGCAATGGATTTGGCGGACGAACTGCCGGTCGTGATGAAAAAAATCAGCTGAAGTTCAGCGGAAAACCGCTTCAATAATGATTTAAAAGCCACGAAACAAGACTCGTATGGATGGGACAAGGGAGACCTTGGCCAAAAAGGCTTGCCCAAAACTGAGCCCCAATCCCCAACGGAGGAATCATAATGGCGAAGGCTGTGGCGGAAACGGTTGAAATCGAAGAGGACGAGGAAGAAATCAAGGGCGCGGCGCCGGAAAAAAAGAAGCGCGGCGAAATACGCGAAATATCGGATTTGCCGGGAATAGGGGACGCTGCCGCGGAAAAACTGAATTCCGCGGGATACAACAGCCTTGAAAGCATGGCGGTCGCAAGCCCCATGGAATTAATCGAGGTCGCGGGCTTGGGGGAATTGACTGCGGCAAAGGCAATCAAGGCAGCGAGGGACGCTCTTGAAATGGGATTCGAGAGCGCAGACAAATTGGCGGAAAAAAGGAAGACGATCGGAAAGCTTACGACGGGAAGCAAAGAAATCGACAGCCTTATTGGCGGGGGAATTGAAACACAGAGCATCACGGAAGTTTACGGGCAATATGCGAGCGGGAAATGCGTTTCAAAGGACACGAACCTGTTTTACTTCAATCCCGACAGGGCGCACATCAACAGCATGGAAGAGGTTTATGAAAAATACGCAGTCAACGAAAGGCCCTTTGACGGCGGAATTCTTGCCGAGTTAAAGCACCAAATTCAGGTAATCGGAATCGGGCCCGACGGGGAAATAAAGAAGGCGAATGCAAGCAATTTGTTCAAGCAGAAAGTCGAGAAACTGCTCGAATTCAAGACTCAGCGCGGGGCATGCGTCAGGCTTACCGAGCAGCACCCCTTGCTTACATTGACAAAGGACGGTATTCAGTGGAAGTCGGCGGGCCTGCTTGAAAGCGGGGATTACATCGGAACCCCAAGCGAGCTGGATTTTTCCCCGACGGCGCAAACCAGAATCGACGAGGCGTATTTCCTTGGATTGTATGTCGCGGAGGGCTACGCGAATCCCTGCAGCATAACTAATTTTGATTCAAGAATACAGAACTGGCTTGTTTCATTCATTGAAAGGCGCTTCGGCTACAAGCCGAGGTTCGTTGAAAGCAAGAAACTCGTGATTCTGCAGAAGCCCACAAAGGAATTTTTGGGGGAACTCGCAAAAACTAAGGCTGGAACAAAGTTTGTTCCAGAAAGCATAATGAATTCCGGTCCCGAGGCGATAAGCGCCTTCCTCGCAGGCTACTTGGACGGGGACGGAAGCCTCGACAAAGTCATTGAAATGGACACGAAGTCAAAAACCCTGCAAGAACAGCTAAGTTACCTGTTTGTAACCCTTGGAATAAGCGTAACCTTCAAGGAAAGG
>JBAZPA010000087.1:0-6181 GCA_041648435.1 archaeon | reverse complement strand
CCGCAGATGTTCCTACTGTCCCCCAGCCCATCTCTTTCATTTTTCAAATATCACTACAAAGTTACTTTTCGTATTCAAAAATACGGGAATTATTTGTAGGAGTCCGCAGAGGGCGCGGAGAACACGGAAAAGAACTCTGATTCCCATCAGACAAATATATCTTTCTGTAAAAATCTGTCCCATCTGCGTCATCTGTGTTCTTCTTTCTGTTTTCATTCTACATTCCTTACTCATCAAAATGACAATTTGGAATTTGAGATACGGCCATATTTCCCCTTTTCCCCTCCACCTTTATCTTTACCTTTTTCTGTGATTATCTGTGCTCTGTTCAGTGTCATCTGTGTTCTATAAGTATCATCTTTCCGGAAGGACAAGATAATCCAACTTTCTATGAGCATTCCCCAACTTTTGTTTGGCTTCCGACAACTATTTTTTACATTCCCCAACTATTTTTTTGCATTCACCAACTTTTGCCGGGCAATAATCCGGCACAGAGGATTTCCGGACTTGACAATGGAAATGGGAATGAGTAAAATTCAGTCGTTATGCAGTTTAACAGATCAACGGAAACCACTCTTGTTCGTGAAAAAGAGATGGTTTTGCCAATTGGGAAGTTTGAGAAAACCCGTTACTTAAACGCGCAAAACAGCAACCCATCCAAAGATGAGATCGCCTTGATTAAATCAATAGTTCGCCCAAAGGAGTTGGACAATGAATAAAGAACAGGCTCTTGTGGTTTTTGAGAATTATAAAATCCGCAGGATTTATGATGAAAAGTCAGAAACATGGTTTTTTTCCGTGGTGGACATAATTGCGGCGCTGATTCAGCAGTCGGACTACCAAGCCGCCCGAAATTACTGGAAAGTCTTAAAAAACCGGTTGAGAAAGGAAGGCAGTAAGTCGGTTACAAAATGTAACCAACTGAAAATGGAAGCCGCTGACGGGAAAAAATATCTGACCGATGTAGCAAGTCCGGAGACACTATTACGAATCATTCAATCAGTACCCAGTCCCAAGGCAGAACCGATAAAATTATGGCTCGCCAGAGTGGGTTACGAACGCATTCAGGACATGAGCGACCCGGCCCGCTCCCTCGACCGCGCCCGCGAATACTGGCAACAGCACGGCCGAAGCGAAAAGTGGATTCAGCAGAGGATGATGGGACAGGAAACCCGCAACAAACTCACCGACTACTGGAAAGAACACGAGATTAAAGGCGAAGACGAATACGCTGTTTTAACCAATATCATTCATCGGGAATGGACTGGTATTTCGGTTAAACAGCACAAGACAATCAAGGGACTCAAAACCCAGAATCTGCGCGACCACATGAGCGAAGCCGAGCTTATTTTCACCGCTCTCGCGGAACTCTCCACCCGCCAGATTGCCGAAAGCATCGATGCAACCGGCATGCCTGAAAATGCCGAAGTGGGTAAGAAAGGCGGGAAAATCGCCAAGAATGCACGCCGTGAACTGGAACAGAAAACCGGCAAGAGCATTGTAACCGGCGAAAATTTTCTGCCTCCGACAAATCCAAAGCGCACACTGAAGAGAGGTGATCCGACGCCATGAGTAAAGGATTAATCCGTTGTCAAGATCTGCTCAGCGAAATCAAAGCGCTGATAGAAAAGAGCCGTCAGGAAGTGGCCATAACTGTCAATGCTACTATGACGATGCTCTACTGGCAGGTTGATAAACGCATCAATCAGGAGATACTCAAAGAGCGGCGGGCGGAGTATGGCAAGCAGATTGTCGCTACACTGGCGCAACAATTGAGCGCCGAATATGGTAGTGGCTGGAGCGAAAAACAATTACGCCATTGCCTCCGCATTGCGGAGACTTTTCCAGATGAGAAGATTGTCTCTACGCTGTGGAGACAATTTAGTTGGTCGCACCTTAAAGAAATCATCTATATTGAAGATCCACTCAAACGAATTTTTTACCTCGAAATGTGCCGATTGGAAAAATGGAGCGTACGTACCTTCAGGGATCGCATCAATTCGATGCTCTACGAACGTACTGCCATCAGTAAAAAACCGGAAAAGACGATTAGAAACGAACTTCAGAAAATTAGTGAAGGCAGTCAGATTACTCCGAATCTGGTGTTTCGCGATCCTTACTTTTTAGATTTTCTCAATCTGAAAGATACCTATTCCGAGAAAGATCTGGAATCGGCGATCATTGTTGAACTTCAACGTTTCATAATTGAATTGGGCGGCGATTTCGCCTTTCTTGCGCGGCAAAAGCGGATAACCGTTGATAATCGCGATTACTATATTGACTTATTGTTTTATCACCGCAGATTGAAATCCCTTGTTGCCATTGACCTGAAAATCGGCGAATTTGACGCCGCGTATAAAGGGGAAATGGAACTGTATCTTGCCTGGCTGGATAAATATGAATCGGTCGAAGGTGAAAATCCCCCAATCGGCCTGATCTTGTGCGCGGGCAAGAACCCGGAACATGTGGAACTATTGCAGTTACATAAGAGCAATATTAAAGTAGCTGATTATTTCACCGTTTTGCCCCCAAAAGATGTTCTGCTCGACAAACTGCATAAAGCAATTGATATTGCCCGAAACCGTTTGGCCGCCCGTGAAGAGGATTCTGACGAGCACATCGAAAATAACCGGGCAGTACGCCGAATATTGATCGAGCGCGGCGTCAAACCCGAAACACTGCCTCCGGCCGAGGACGTCAAAAAGGTACAGCGCAAATTAGAAAGCGACGAGAAAAAACTGCTCAAAGATGTGAAATAGACAAACCTTGGAAACAAAGAAAATATGCAAGTTAAACATATGTTATAACTCTTGGAGGTACTCATGATTGAACCCATCGTTGCATTTACACTCTTCGACAAAGTCCTTGCTGGTTTGGGTCTTATCCGCGAGGGGAAGAAACAGCGCACCGAAAAAATTGACCATGCACTACTTGCGCTTTATACTGCATTGTCTGAAACAAGGGCATACATCGCTGATCGCGAGAAGGGAAAGCGGCGAAACCATCAGCAAGAGTTCGAGATTGCAAGACTTTGGCATTCTGCCTCCATACCTCTCAGAGCCATTGACAAAGAATTTGCGGAACGCTGCTTCAACAAGGGTAGCTACTGGATGGAACCAGATACATGGGACAAAAAGCGAATTGAAGAGAAAGGCATTGCCATTGATGCTGTGTTTGATGCAACCCGTAAATTATTAATCCGATGACGAATTTTTACCAAGGCGTTCGACGGAGCGCAAAAAGCCCGCGCCCGCTGATGCCCAACGTTAGAGAGATAGATATTTAAAGGATACACCCAATGAAGTATCTCATATCAACTACCCTAATAGTTACACTTTTATGTCTTTTCAGCCCAACGTTCGCTCATTCTTCATGGCATCATGATTACTGCTGCCATACCAATCCCACCTGTGCTTTTGATTGTACTCGCAATAAAGTTCCTCAGGAATCATGGTTGTACAGTAATTCAGGTAACATAGTTGGGGCACTATTAGGATCGTTCCTGGCAGGAATTGTTGCGCTTGTAAGTATTTTACTTGCCCACAAGAAAAACAAGGAGATTCAAGACATCTCGCTTAAGAACGAACGAATTCAACGCGAAGATATTTATTGTGGTAACTTGTTTGCTATTTATCACGAGATCAATTGGCATAAAAATCTGTCAAAGCGACTGACGAGAGAATTGAAAATTATTAAACAGCAATCTATTGATACTTTATCATTTCCTTGTGACCAAGCGAATGAACTATTCCGTATTGAGTATTTGGATCGGTGTCGTATCAATGTTCTCGAATATGCAAGATTTGATACTGATCTTCTCACATTAATATCCACATACTTAAATCTTATAATGACTATTAATAATAGTCTTAACTTTACTGTTGTCAGCAAGATGAAAAATAAATTTGACTCAGATGTTCGTTACAAAGAAGCTTTATCTGGATATTTCAAGATATTAGAGAATATCATATCGGACGCAAACCGAGGAATGGGTAATATTCAAAGCAGAATAGTAGAAGTAGTCGGTTCGTTCCCAGGGAATCAATTAATTTTTAAGAAAAAACAAAATACTAGAAAAGTATCGGAGCCGCATCAATCCGCAGATCAAGCGAAAATACGTTAATATCCATAAACCAATAACATTTCAGTAAAACCCCTAAAATTAATTCTCAGCGACTTTACAGAATTGAAGGATATTACTTTTTTCCCAAACTGCTAAAACCTTACTCTTACCGTCACGATCTTGCGCGGCCCGGCAGACACGCTGACCGTATTGCCGTCCGGTTCGATAGCCGCTTGCGGCAGATCATCTTCGGATAGTTTGGCGTAAGCGACGGATTTCGGTTTTCGGAAAAACTCCAGCGTTTCGCTCTGTTTTTCGTCGGATGGATTCCAGAGTCGCACGATCAGACCGTCGCCGTTTTCCGCGGCTTTGATGGCCGAGAAGACCAGGCGCCGGTCTTTCATTGCCATGTAACTCTGCACCGGCTCGCCGTCACCGGCTGGCCGGCCTTTGAGCGGCGGATAGCCGGACGAGATTTTGCCGGACTGGCGCGTCAGCAAGCCCGCCTGCAACTGCATGACTTTTTGCATGGCGTCCACGCGGTTTAAATCTCCGGCGAACGGCATCAGCGCAAAGCGATGCACGATTTCGCCCAGTTCCAGGCCGTCGTATTCACCGGCAGTTGAAAAGGTGCGCCGGAAAGAGCGCAACAGCGTCACCTGCATCGTCCGGCGTTTATCGTCGCACACGCCGCCTTCATGCAATCCGCCACCTGAGAGAAAAGCCAAACCGCGCTTTCCCTTGCCGATTGACTGCAAATGCAGAAAAGGTTTTTCAGTCAAATCGACTTCCTGCCAGCGGGCGGTTTCGGGATTCAGGCTTATCTCGCGCTCGACGAAGTCGAAAGGATGCTGGGCCAAGTAGGTTGTTGCGTCGCCGATGTCCGTCGGCAGAAGCAGACACAGGCAATGATCTTCCGCGCAGTTGTCGATCACGGTTTCGATTTCGACGACCGGCGAATTTTTCCGCAATGTTATGTAATTGGTTACCGGCAGATCGATCCGCTCAGCGCTCCGCCGTTCCTGCAGGCGGTCGTAGCGCAGAGGCACGTTCAGCGTCAGCGCGACTTTGAACGTCACCTGTTGCGGGCCGTCGTGCATTACGGAAACCTGCGCCGGGCTGGCCGCCGACAACACAAATTCGTCGGCGACCGTCGGCGAATGGAACCAGCCGCTCCCGATCTCGCACTTGTCCTCGAAGGTCAGCAGATCGCGGTACGTTTCGCCGGTAGTTTTATCCGTCATCGTCAATGTCCCGTTGGATTCGACGGCGATGGTCAGAAATTCATTCGCGGCGCTGGCGGGACCGGTACGCAGACTGCCCATCAACCGGTAAGGCGTCGGGCAGGGTTTTACCAGGATTCCGGTAAAACCGAAAGCCGGCAGATCGAGTTCCGCGGCAATCTTGTAGCGCGTGAACTCGCCGTCGCCGACATGATTCTCGACCTGCGTGAAAGCCGTCCGATTCTGGGTGCGCGGCACGATCCGCAGACGCTGATAAGGAATTTCCAGCCCGTCCGCACTCCATAACGTGAACGACTTGATATTCTGCGAACCGACAAAACCCTCCGTGAAGACCGTCGGGAAATCCAGCGGCAGATCGACATCGAACCGCACAACTTCGCGGCGCGGCCAGGGCAAAGGATTGGCGATCACGACGGTGAATTCGTCCTTTTCCTGCGCCAGTTCGGCGCAATTCATCGTCAGCATTCCGAAGGCTTTGTTGCGCAGTTGGTTGCCGAGCGTGCGGCATTGATCGTAGCGGAACATCATGTCGCGATGCACCTGATCGAGCGAACAACCGCAAATGCTGTCGTGCGCGTGATTGAGCAGGAGATTCTTCCATGCGATTTTCAGGAAATTCTGCGGCAGTTTTTCTTCCGTTAAATTGACAATCGCCATCCACGGTTCGACCCAGCGCTCCAGCAAAGTCTGGCAGGCGTCATTGGCCTGTTTCATGCGGACGCGCGCCGAAACGCAATTCGGAATCAACCATAGATAAGGATTGCGGGTTTTGGAAGGTTCGCGCAGTTCGCCGGTGCGCGTCGGCACATCGACGGCGCCTTTCCGCGCGTCATCAAAGAAATCCGGCAGAGTCGAATGTTTGGCAGAGACATTG
>JBAZPA010000086.1:0-6183 GCA_041648435.1 archaeon | reverse complement strand
TTTCCGCGCCAAGCGCCTTGGGTTCGGGATTCCTCGGAAAGGCGAGGTTTCTCGTGGTTGACGAAAAAGGATTTCCCGTTTCCGGCGCCTCGGTGGCAATTATCTCCAAGGATTCCAACCAAATAATCGCAGGCCTTGAATCGGATTTCAGCGGAAGGGTGAATTCCGATTTCGAGTTTTCTTCGGGAAAGGAATACTCGGTCAGGGCCTCAAAGGTCGGCTACCTTAATTCAACCATTGATTGGAATCCCGCTTCCGCAACCGAAATCGCGAAAATCGTTCTCCCGGTTGACCAGAATTACAAAATTCAGCAGGCAATCAGGTACCCTAAAAACATCCCCCGCGTTGTAACAACGGTTCCGAGCGGAATTCCGGAGCGCGCGGTCAATCCCGCGGAAACCGCGATGCAGATTGCCTCGGCTTCCGTGACCGGAATCGATTTCTCGAAATCCGTACCTAAGCCGGTGATTGAAAACGGAAGGCAGAAATACGAGTTCGAAGTGTGGAAAACCGGAAAACTTTTCTTTCTGATTGACGTTTCCGTTCCCGCGGGAAAAATAATCGTGGACCCGGAAACCGGCGAAGTCGAGAGAGCGGGGGTTCCTTGGTATGCCTCGCTGATTTCGGGCTGAAATCCGCTCACTTTTTTGCTTTCTTTTTAGGGGTGTTTATTGACGCAATCAGTTCCTGCGCCTTCTGCAATCCTTTTCGCAGAAGCGCTTCCTTTTTTGCTCCCGCGCAAATGACTTTGCCGTTCTTGAACAGCAGCAGCGTTATCTTTGGGTCCTCTATGCGCAGGATTGCCCCCGGGAATTGTTCGGGCTCGTATTCAACGTTGTCCAAGTTCATCGCGGTCTTGAACAAGTCCAGGGTCTGGTTCAGGTTCGCGGTTGCCACGAGGTTTACGACGGTGTACTCCACCTTTGCGGGCACTTTCACGCTTTTCTGGATTTCGTGTATCAGTTTTGCCGCCTTCCTTATTCCCTGCTCAATCTGGTCCTCGCTGCTCGCGCCCGAGCAGATTACTTTTCCGTTCTTGAACAAAAGCATCGAGACCTTGGGTTCCTTGAGCTTCAGGATTGCGCCGGGAAACTGTTCGGGCTCGTATTCTATGTTCGGAATCGTTATTGCGAGGTTGTAAAGGTCAAGTGTTGCATTGAGGTTTGCGGACGCGACAATATTCACAATGGTATATTTCATTTTTTCCCCCCGGAACTGCACAAAGAATCCTTTTTAAAAACCTTTAAAAACCTATTTAAAAACGTTTGGCGCCACTTTGGTTGAAGGCAATCGGTTTAATTACATATTGCAGGAAAAAATTATTTTTTACTCTAAGGGGGAAAGCACAATGTCATGCAAGAAGGCGCGGGGCAAAAGGGCAAACACAAGGGCGAAATTTTCGAGGAAGGGGCCGAAGCCCACGGTGAACAAGCTGCTTCAGGAAATCCCTGAAGGCAAAAGCGTTCAAATCAAGATTGATTCCGCGGTTCACGCCGGAATGCCCTTCAGGCGCTTCCACGGCCTCACGGGAAAAGTGAAGGGAAGGCAGGGTTCCGCATACCTCGTTTCGATTTCGCATTACGGAAAGCCCAAAGTCGTTCTGGTCGGCGCTGGCCACGTGAAGCCGGAAGGAATCGCAAAGGTAAAATCCGGAATGGTGGTATGATGATTGGAAAAAAGCTCAACAGCTCGAGGCCGGTGGCGCTCGCGGAAGTCAAGGAACTGCTCAGGGAAAAAACCGAGGGAAAGGAATTGGGCTACGAGCAAGACATGACCGCAAAGTACGTGAAAAAGTTTTCGCGCATCCCCAAGGCGAAGGTGGACAAGCTTGTCGAGGAGCTCAGGGCAATCGAGGGAATTGACGAGCAGTCCGCGATACGCATTGCGGACCTGATGCCCGAGGAAAATGAGACCGTTATCGCGGTTTTGCCCCGCGGAACGAAGATTTCCGAGGAACAGCTCGAGCAGGCGGTCAAAATAGTGGAGTCTTACAGAAAGTGAATTCATGCTGGATTGTTTCGGGAAAAAACGGGAAAAAAATGGTGTTGGCTATGCCGAACGAGGATTACGCACTGGTGCTGGATTTTCTTCCGAGGGGAAAGGCCAACTCCTACAAGTCCGAGCCGGTTGCGCAGGTAATCGGAACCAGGTTCTTTACCCTGCTTGAAATAACCCCGAAGGCGGGAACCGAATTCAGGATCCTTGAGAAGATTTACGTGGGTAGGGACCAGCGCGAAAAAGTGGAATTCATAAAAGGCAGGGTTTCGTACATGGAGCTCACAAGCAATTCGGTTGCCGAGCTCGATAAGGCGATTGACAAAATCGTTTCGGAGGACGAGCCGCGCTTCGTGGAATTCTTCAACAAGGCAACGGCAATCACGATAAAGCGCCACCAGCTGGAATTGCTGCCCGGCCTCGGGAAAAAGCACCTGTTTGACATATTGGGGCAAAGGCAGCAGAAGCCGTTCGAGAGCTTTGCGGATTTGGAGCAGCGCGTGAAACTGATGCCGAATCCCCGCCAAACCATTGCAAAGCGCGTGATAGAGGAATTAATGGCGGCTTCCGAAAGGCATTACCTGTTCGCCCGGCCGCCTTCGGAAGAAAACAGCGAAAAGCATTTCAGGGGTTTCAGGAAATGAGCCTTGAAAACGAATTGCTCGGCCTGATGGACGAATACCGCTTTACCCCCAAGAAATCGCTTTCCCAGAACTTTTTGGTTGACGAAGCCGTGATAGGCCTGCTTGTTTCCGAGGCAAAACTGAAGCGCGGTGACATTGCGCTGGAAGTGGGTGCGGGAACTGGGTTCATTACTCGCGAATTGCAGAAGAAGTGCAAAGTGATTGCCTACGAATGCGATTCCGCATTGTGCG
This sequence comes from archaeon, assembly GCA_041648435.1. Taxonomy (GTDB): domain Archaea; phylum Iainarchaeota; class Iainarchaeia; order Iainarchaeales; family JBAZPA01; genus JBAZPA01. The sequence continues at coordinate 3,313 of JBAZPA010000086.1, read as the reverse complement.
AAGTTCTTTCCGCAAGGCTTTCGGAAAAGAACCTTGAACTCCATTGCTCGGATTTCTTTTCTTCGGCGCTCCCTGAATTCACTAAAATAGTTTCCGTTCCGCCTTACTCGCATTCCTCGGACCTGCTTTTCCGCCTGTTCGGCCAAAAATTCGTTTCCGGAACCCTGCTGTTGCAGCGCGAATTCCTGCAGAGAATGCTTGCGGAACCCGGATTCGCGGAGTACAACGCCTTGTCCTGCCTCGCAACCTACTTCTTTGAGCCGAAAGTTGTTTGCGACGTGAAGCCCCAATCGTTTTACCCTTCCCCGAATTCGCCTTCCGCAATGGTTTCATTCAAATGCAGGAAGCGCTTCGGTTCCGCGAATAACGACGGAAAATTCATAGCTTTTGCCTCGGAAATATTCCGCTTCAAGCACAAGAATTCCAAGAACGCGCTCTCGCTCGCCGCGCCCTTTCTCAAATCCTGCGGCCTCGAAAAGGAAAAAATGGTTTCCGCGGCGCAGGAGCTCGGAATCGCGGAAGAAAAGCTGTCGCTCGTGGAAGTGGAAGAGCTGGTGGAATTGTTCAATTCGCTCTGCTGAGAAAAAAATCAAATTTTCGTGGGCTTGCACAAAATCAGCGCATAATCTTCCCTTGGGGTAAGGTAAGTATGCAGTATAACAAATCCCAAGTCAGCCAGAAGAAGCTGCATTTTTTTGAGAGTGCCTTTGTACGAAACCAGCAATAAAATCTTGTCTCCCTTCTTGAGCTCAATTTTTTTGTTTGAAGCCTTGATTGTTTTGTCTTTTTTCAGTGCAAAGTGCCCCTCGACCTGGCTTTTGTCCTTGTTGAAAGAGATTATTATTTTCCCGTCTTTTTCGTTCAACCCGTAATGAACCAGAGAATTCAGCACGAAATCCCTTACTTCCCTGCTTTTTTTGTAATGGCTAATTATATCGGATACTCTTTCCAGGTCAAACAACTCGTTGCCTATCAGCAGGTTGTCTTCCATTATCATGCTTTCTCTGATGTTGGTCAATACCCTTCCCTTGTCGCTTACGTTTCCCAGCGTGTTCCCCAAAAATATGAAGAGCGACTTCCTGAAGTTTTTTTCCCTGATCCTGAGCGTTTCCTGGGCCAGATTCGTCTGCTCAAAGTCAAGATTGACAAATTCGGAGTTTAGCTGCGGAAAAGCCCTTTTCAGATTATTTTTTGCCAAATCCAGCATTTCGTTGCTTATGTCAAACGCCATGTATTTTGGGGCCTTTATTTTTGACATTTCCCTTATCAGGGGCATCGCCTTCACCCCCGTCCCGCAGCCAATATCTATTATGTTGGCTTTTCCAACGTCCCCGATTATCCTTTTCACATTCTGATCTATTATGCCTAATTCAATGGAACCAAGCCCGTAATCAGGGGAATTTACCACTCTTTGCCATTTTTCAGACCCTTCTCTGAAATACTCGAATTTTAGGGGTATTTCTTTCCTGCCTTTCAGCGCGGTCACGAACTCGGCCGATTGCTTCGGCGAGTAAAAGAAGGAGTCGGTTGCTGCCTGTCTGTTATTTTGAGGAAAATGAATTGAATGATTTTTGCAGTATTTTAATGCTCGGGACTCTGTCCCCAAGTGCTTTATGACTTTTTGGGCAATCGCCCCTTTATTGAGCTTATTTTCCACAAGCTGGTAGTAAACCCTTCCATTTACCTCTTTGGTTCTCACAAATGCCATGAACATAATGACTAAAATAAGTTAATAAATATCTTACGTTTTTAGTCACCATAACCGGTTCACGTCTCAGGTTAATTTCTCAAGTATTATTTCCTCTAACTCAATCGGGTTGTTTTTTTCACAGAATTTTTTCGCGTACTCCAGTTTTTCCGCGTTGTCCGCGTAAACCGTGAAAAGCAATTGCTTTTCCCTCACGTGCCCGTTCGCCTCTACGGCAAGCAATATTCCCGCTCCCTTGTCCGCGGGCGCTCCCGCGATTCTCGCGGCCTCCGAAAGAATCCTCACGTTGATTTTGCTTATTTCGCCCTCGCCTTTCGAGTAAAACGCCGCGGTGTGCTTTCCCACGGAAATTTCTTCCGAACTAAAAATTTTTCCGCCCTGCGCCTTTATTATTTCCCTCATTTTTTTCAATGCAATCCCGCTTTTCAGGATTTTCTTCGCGAGCGCTATTCCCTTTCCCTTTCTTGCCTTTCCCGCCAATTCGAGAAGGGTTCCCGCTAACTCGCAGCCCTTCTGGCCCAAATTGTCGTAGAATTTTCCCTCAAGAATCTGCATCGCATACCTTGCTTCCAGTGCCGGACCAAAAGCTTTTCCGCTGGGCTCGGTTCCGTCGGTGAGCACGACTTCCACTTTTATTCCCAATTGCTTTCCCACTTCAATGAATTTCCTCGCCATTCCCTCCGCCTTCTGCCTGGATTTTACCTTGACTTCTGGCCCCACGGGAATGTCAATCACGAGGTATTTCGCCCCAACGCTGGCTTTCTTTGCCATCACGCTCGCAATCACCTGCCCATCCGGGTCAAGCGAAAGCGGGTGCTCGACCTTGATTATCTTGTCGTCCACGGGAGCCAAGTCCACTGCTCCGCCCCAGCTTATCACTCCGCCCACCTTTTCCGTTATTCTCCTTATATCGTTCAGGCCCAGATTCACATTGCATAAAACTTCCATTGCGTCCGCGGTTCCCGCCGAACTCGTAATGCTTCGCGAGGAAGTTTTCGGCATCAGCAATCCCTGCGAGCAGATTATCGGAACCACTATCATTGTTGCCCTGCCGTTCACTCCGCCTATGGAATGCTTGTCCACGACCTTTCCTTTCCCGAATTTGATGGTTTCCCCGTTTTCAATCATGGATTTTGTCATTGCGACGGTTTCGCGCAATGAGAAGCCGTGAATGAATACGGCCGTCATGAATGCGCTCAGCTCTATGTCGTCAATCCTGTTTTCGCCGACGTCTGCCACTATTTTTCGTATTTCTTCAGCGCTTAATTCGAGGCCGTCAAGCTTCTTCTTTATTATTTTCAGGGTTTCAAGGGTCGGAATCGCCTTCACTTCAAGGATTTCCTCGTCCCTTATTCCGAGCGATTCGTAAACGTCCTTAAACAACCCTATTTCGCCGGGTTTCACCATTGTTTTCGTCACGTCCACAATCGTGACAATCCGCTTTTTCATTTTAGGGTTGAATATTTCAATCCTGTCCAGTGCCTGTATCCCGAATTCCATTCTGTCCTTTTCGTGCAATATCGCCACGAGCTTTCCCGCCTCGAGGTCGAAGCGCTTTGTCCTCATTTTTTTCACGAACAATTCAATCACTTCTTTTCCCGCTTT
>JBAZPA010000085.1:0-6215 GCA_041648435.1 archaeon | reverse complement strand
GTTGGCAGATAAAATGCCGCGCCGATATATTATACCGACGTTTTGCTGATTTTTTATCTCATTCGGATTAACCTGTTTTGACTTACAGAGGTGTTACCATGACAAAAACCAAGACCGTTTCCAAATCTACAAAACCGGCTCGCCAATCCCTACCGTCATGGATGAAGAATCCCTATTTTTACATCATCGCTGGATTCGTGTTTATTTTGATTTTCCTGTATTTCAAAGTTCTTTTTCTCGGTCAGGATTTTTCACAACCGGACGCGGTTTCTGCCAGCTATGCCAATGAGGGATTGAACTATCATTTCGCCAAAGAACATACATATCCGCTCTGGAATCCATATCTCTTCTCCGGAATGCCCGCTTTCGCGGCAATGTCTTTCAATAAATTTGTCTATTTCCCTGGATTGATCATGAATCCGATCAATTATCTCAAAGTACCGGGTTCGATTTTCATGATCCTTCACTATCTTCTCGCCGGACTCGGCACTTATCTGCTCCTGCGGCGGTGGGCATTGGATAAATTATCAGCATTTTTCGGCGGCGTTGCCTTTATGATGACCCCTTATATCGTGACGATGTACGTCTTCGGGCACGGCTCCCAAATGATGTGCGCGGCATACATTCCGATCATTTTATACGCGATTGTCCGGCTTTTTGATAAGCCAAATCTCTGGAATATGGCATTCGCCGCGTTGATGATCGGCTTTCAACTCCAGCGCGCACACGTTCAAATCGTCTATTTTACATGGATGCTCATCGGAGCGTATTTTCTCTTCACGTTAATTGCCGACTGGAAACAGCCGGAGTTTCGGAAAAAACTATTCCCGTTACTTGGTTGTTTTGCCGGCGCCTTGGTTTTGGGATTCGGACTTTCCGCTGTTCTGTATCTGCCGGTGGCAAATTATACGCCGCTAAGCATTCGCGGCGGAAGCGCCGGCGGCGGAACCGGTTTGGACTACGCGACGCAGTGGAGTTTTCATCCGAAAGAGATTGCGACGTTCTTTGTCCCGTCTTACTTTGGGTTCGGCGGATCCACATATTGGGGTAAAATGCCGTTCACAGATTTCCCCAACTACATGGGCGTGCTGGTTTTCATTCTGGCAGTTTTCAGCCTCGTTTTCAAATTCCGCAAAACAACGTTCTTCTTCGCGATCATCTTCGTGCTTAGTCTGTTCATTTCTTTTGGAAAATTTTTCCCGGTCTATGGCTGGCTGTACGCGATTCTGCCATACTTCAACAAATTCCGCGTTCCGTCAATGATGCTGATCGTCACGCAATTTTCCACCGCTGTTCTCGCCGGCTTCGGTTTGCATGACCTGATTGAATTTTTCAAACAGACATTTTCTGAAAAACGGGCAAAGACCGTCAGGACGGTCATTTTCACTTTGTCTGGAATCGTCGGCCTCATTGCCTTGTACTTGCTGTTGTTTCAATCTGGATTTCGTGAGGCGATCTACAACAAAATCGTCCCGAATCCGCAAATTCCCGCGGAACAGGTCGGCGCTCTGAAAAACATCCAATTCGGTCTGCTTTACAAAGATTTTTGGATCATGACGCTTTTCCTTGCCGCCGCTTGCGTGACGATTTATCTGACTTTCCTGAAAAAGATCAAAGGCATCACGGCGGGCGTAATTCTTCTCGGGCTCACGATCGTCGATCTTTATATTGTCGATGCGAAAATCATCCAGCCGAACGCGCATCTCAAACAAACCATTGATGTAAAGAACGATCCGGCAGCGGAATTTCTCACTCAGGATCAGGACATTTTCCGGATTTTTCCCGCCAACGAGTTACTAAGCGATAATCACTGGATGGCGTATCGCCTTCAGTCGATCGGCGGCTATCATCCGGCAAAGGTAAAACTGTATCAGGAATTCATCGAAAAATCGCAATTCCGCACGATCGGAATTCTTCGAATGATGAACGTCAAATACCTGATTTCGACGCGCCGTTTCGCCATTCCGGAATTGGAGGAAGTGAATCTTTCCACCACTTTTCTACAAAACCAGCGTGTGCCGGTCGCCGTTTACCGCATGAAATCATTCCTTCCACGCGCATTTTTTACTCAGAATGTCGCCGTGATCGCCAATCAGGATTCGGTCATTCAACAATTAATCCAACCGGACTTTAACCCGACGCGGACGTCATTTTTGGAAAAAGCCCCAACAATTCAGACACAAGCCGCCGATTCCCAGTCGGTAAAAATCGACGAGTGGAGCATTCATCACATGAAATTCCACGTCTTCACGAATCGCCCGTCACAATTGGTCATCTCGGAAGTTTACTATCCAAACGGTTGGAAAGCGACGATCGATGGAAATCCGGTGGAATTGTACCGAACGAACTACATTTTGCGCTCGGTTTCAGTTCCGGCGGGCGAACATGAAATCATCCTGAAATATTCGCCGTCTGATGTCAGAATCGGCTTGATCATTTCCTGTCTATCGTTAGCCATCGTCGGTTTTATCATGATTCGGTTCCGGAAAGAAAGATCATGAAAAACACTGTCTATCGCCACTCGACGGACATCAAGCGCATTTTATTTCTATTGGCGATTGTGCTGACGTTCGCCCTGCTCAGGTATTCGCAAAAAGTGGTCGAGCAACTCCGAACCGATTCCGGCAATTTGGTGCGATTTTACGCCGAAGTTTACGCCAAAGCCGCCACGGAGTACAACGCTCAGGATTTCAGTTTTATCTTCGATGAAATCATCAAAAAAATCTCGGTTCCGATGATCATCTCGGAAAAGGAAAATGCGAATCCGACCGCGTGGAAAGGCGTCGGGCTTGACGAAGAAGACCATTCGCCCGAAAACGTCGCCGCCGTTGCAGCATTGATGGTTGAAATGGACGGCGAGAACCAACCGATCCCGTTGAAATATCAGAAATACACGCTCGGTTACATTCATTTCGGCGATACACAACTGATCCGAAAACTCCGGATGTTGCCATTTATCGAAATTTCCATCGTCGCACTTTTTATATTCATCGGTTATATCGGATTTCATGTCATCCGTAGCAGTGAAAAACGCTCGATCTGGGTCGGCATGGCCAAAGAAACAGCGCACCAACTCGGTACGCCGCTGACATCGCTCATGGGCTGGATCGAATTGCTGAAATCTGAATCCTGCGCCAATGAAAACGTCGATGAAATGTCGAAAGACGTCATGCGATTGGAAAAAGTCGCCACCCGTTTTTCGCAAATCGGCTCCAAACCATCATTCAAAATCACGCCCGTCAATCCGGTTATTCAGGAAGCAGTCGATTATTACCGAAGACGCCTGCCACAGTTAGGACCGTCGGTTCAGTTGACATTCGCGCCAGACGACGATTATCGCGCCAACCTGAACGCCGATCTTTTCTCTTGGGCGATCGAGAATCTTGTCAAGAATGCGCTCGACGCCGTTCCGGAAAAAGGTGGGAAAATTACTGTCACTACCAAAGCGATCCGTCACGGCAAATACATCGCCATCGATATTACCGATAACGGTAAAGGAATTCCGAAGAAAAACCGGAAGAATATTTTTCGACCGGGTTACAGTACGAAACTTCGGGGTTGGGGACTAGGCCTGAGTCTAACCAAACGAATTATTCAGGAATATCACCATGGCAAGATATTCGTTCTGGAAAGCAAACCGTTCAGCCAAACCGTCATGAGGATCGTCCTCAGATCGGCTTCGCTGAACGGTTAAACGAACGCATCAAATTAATTACCATTTAAGATACGATAACAGCATAATGCACATGAATCACTTACCAAGTTTTACATTTACAAAAATGGTTTATTCCCTTATATTTACTACGTGTCGTTTGAAACAAGGATGTACGAATGGAAATATCGCGGGTATTGACCCCAAATTTGATTATCTATCCCTTAGAAGCGACTTCCAAAGAGGAAGTCATTTCCGCACTGGTGGATAGACTGTACGACGAAGGAAAGATCACCGACCCCGATAGCGCCAAAAAAGCCGTCGTCGATCGGGAAAATCTGATGAGCACCAGCGTCGGAAGAGGCATCGCTTTGCCGCACGGAAAATATTCCGAAAGCGACGATGTTCTGGTCGCCGCCGGGATTTCTCCGGAAGGAATCGATTTCGCCGCCATTGACGCGGAACCGGTTCATCTTTTCGTTCTGTTGCTGACGCCCGAACGTTTTCCCGGGAAACATCTCGAACTGCTGAGCAAATTCTCGCGCCTGCTGAATTCGACGAAATGTCGTGAAGATTTAATGAATGCAAAAACACCCGAAGAGATCGCCAAAACATTTTCATGTTATGACGCCGCTGTATAGGAGGTAATATGTCATATTGTCCCAAATGCAAATATGAATTCGTCGAAGGTCTCACCGTCTGTCCCGAATGCGGCGAAACATTGGTCAATCAGGCGCCCGAGGAAGATCTGACACCGGTCAAGTGGGTTTTACTGACGACACTTTCATCGCCTGTCATTGCAGAGATGGTTCGCGGCGCTCTGAATAATCAAAACATTCCGGCGACTATCTCGTCGAACGTCCTGACTACCGTAATGCTCGCTCAATCGACCGGAACTGCCGGCGCTTATGCTAAAATTTTCGTCCCGGAAGAAAACCTAAAATCCGCCAAACTCATATTATCCGGAATGGCCGACGCACAATAATTTAATTATCTTGAATTCATAACCCTACCAATCGGATCCTCCGTTATGCAGTACCAAAATATCAAAGGAACCAAAGACATCTTACCGTCGGAATCGTTTCAATGGCAATTTCTGGAAAAATATATCACCGACTTTTTCGACAAAAATAATTATCAGGAAATCCGTACACCCGCTTTCGAGATGACCGAGCTATTCGCGCGCGGCGTCGGCGCCGATACTGACGTCGTCTCGAAGGAAATGTACACGTTTCTCGATAAAGGCAATACCAGCCTGACTCTCAAGCCCGAACTCACAGCGCCGGTCATTCGCTCGTACATTCAAAACCGGTTGGATCAAATTTCCGCCATCACAAAGGTTTATTATATCGACGCACTTTTCCGGCAGGAACGCCCGCAAAAAGGACGGCTGAGGCAATTCCACCAGTTCGGTTTTGAAATCATCGGCTCGCCGCATCCGGAAGCCGACGCAGAAGTCATCCAGACGATTTACGAACTTTACACGCAACTCGGCATCCGGGATTTGAATATCCGCCTGAACAGCATCGGCAGTCGCGATAGCCGGAAAAATTATCTCGCCGTTCTCAAATCGGAACTGACACCCTTTGTGAACGACTTCTGCTCAACCTGCCAGCAACGTTTTCAGACAAATATTCTCCGCTTGTTCGATTGCAAAGCCGAATCTTGCCGGCAAATTCTTGCCGATCATGCGCCATCAATCTTAGACCACTTGTCCGAAGACGACAGCGCTCATTTTGACGAGGTCAAACGCCTGCTCGATCTGACCGGCGTTCCTTATTCGATCGACAACCGGTTGGTGCGCGGACTGGATTATTACACGCGGACGACGTTCGAGATCACCAGTTCGCTGCTCGGCTCGCAAGATGCCGTTTGTGGCGGCGGACGGTATGATCATCTGGTCGAAGATCTCGGCGGAAAACCGACGCCTGCCGTCGGCGTCGCATCCGGAATGGAACGCCTGCTCCTGATTCTCAATCAAATCGGCGGAATTCCCGAGCCAAAAAAGCCGCTTCTCTACATCGTTTCGCTGGGCGAACAGGCGCGGCGTCGGGGTTTTGTTCTCGCCGCCGACTTGCGGAAAAAAGGAGTCGCCTGCGAGATGGATTCCCTCCGCCGATCCATGAAAGCGCAAATGCGCGAAGCCGACAAAAAAACCGCCAAATGGGTCGTCATCATCGGCGATGATGAAATTGAAAAAAATATCGTCCTCCTGAAGGACATGACCGCCGGCAATCAGACTCCATTCAGGATGGAAACGGCTACTGAAGAAATCTATCAATATATCAATCGGTGATCGACTGCCTTGCTTTCTGCCATTCATAACGGTACTTCTACGAACGAATTTACAATACAATCGACCACGCCATTTCCCGGAAGGATTCTATGACTCTTCCTTTTCCCATTGAAGAAAAGTATTTCCATTACAGTCGCTACCTGCACGACCGCTTTCAGACGCGCGTCTATCGCGTTTCCATCGACGCCGGATTCACTTGCCCGACGCGCGACGGCAGTAAAGGTACTAACGGCTGTCTGTATTGCAGTAACGACAGTTTCGCACCCA
>JBAZPA010000084.1:0-6269 GCA_041648435.1 archaeon | reverse complement strand
GGACAGGTTCTGGCAGAAAAACAAGTGCATAATAATCACGGGAAGGGGCCAGCCGAGCAGGGCGGAAAGGCGGTTCGTGCAGCGCCTCAACAAGGAATTCAAGCTGCCGGTTTTCGCTTTAATGGACGCGGACCCTTGGGGAATGTACATTTACTCCGTGATAAAGCAGGGCTCCATCAGCCTTTCCTACAGCGAGGAAAAGCTCGCGACTCCGGAAACGAAATACATCGGATTAACCGTGAAGGATGTTGAAACATACAAGATTCCGAAGGAAGTAACGATCAAGCTCAACAAGCTGGACGAAAAGCGCCTCACTGAAATGGAGGGCTACGAGTGGTTCAAGAAAAAGGAATGGCAGGAAGAATTCAGGCGCATGAGGGAGAAGGCAATAAAGCTCGAGCTTGAAGCGCTGAGCAAAAAGGGAATCCGCTTTATAACAGAGGAATACCTGCCCGACAAAATCAGGAACAAGGACTTTTTGCCCTGAAGGCAAAAAAATATTAACCCGCTTTCCGTTCCTAATTCATGCCCGCAATGAAATCCAAGACGCCCGCGGAAAGGGCCAACGTTTCGGGCCTCGGATTCTTTTTCAGCCCGAAAAGAGTTGCGATAATCGGCGCGTCACGGACGCAGGGCAAGGTGGGCTACGTTGTATTGGAGAACTTCGCGAAGAACGGCTTTCCGGGAAAGATTTTTCCCGTAAATCCCGAAGCGGAAGAAATACTGGGAATCAAATGCTACAAATCGCTGCGCGAGGTGAAGGAAAGGGTGGAGCTCGCTGTGATATGCGTGCCGGCGAAATTTGTATTGAAAGTTCTTGAGGACTGCGCGCGGAAAAGCGTGCCTGCGGTGATAATAGTCACTGCGGGATTCGCGGAAACGGGGAACAAGGCGGAAACCGAAAAGCTCAGGAAATTCATTTCATCGCACAAAAAAATGCGCGTTATCGGGCCGAATTGCCTCGGAGTGCTTGCGGCAAAAACGAAAGTGGACACTCTTTTCCTTCCGATTGACAGGCTGGGGAGGCCGAAGGAGGGCGGGATTTCATTCGTTTCGCAATCGGGGGCCTTGGGAAGCGCGATACTCGACTGGGCGGCAATGCAGGGATTCGGAATAGCAAAGTTCGTTTCATACGGAAACGCAATGGACGTGGACGAATCAGATTTGCTGGAATTCTTGGACAATGATGAGGAAACAAAGGTGATTGCGCTTTACATCGAAGGGGTGGGAAACGGAAGGAAATTCTTCGAGGCACTCAGGCACACGGGAAAAAGGAAGCCTGTAATAGTAATCAAGGGCGGAACCACAAGCGAGGGCGGAAAGGCCGTGGGCTCGCACACCGGAAGCCTTGCGGGAAGCAACGAGGTTTACGAGACACTGTTCAGGCAGACGAACGCAATCCGCGCTGAAACAATGCAGGAAGTCTTCGATTTTTCAAGGGTGCTTGAATTGGAGCCGAAAATGAAGGGCAAAAAAATCCAGATAATAACCAATGGCGGCGGTTACGGGGTGCTTTGCACGGATGCCGCGATAGGCGCGGGACTGGAACTCGCAAAAATGAACGAGAAATCCAAAAGCGCCATACGGAAGGCATGCCCGGATTACGCAATCATCGCGAACCCGATTGACCTTACGGGAGACGCGACAAGCGAAAGGTACGCGATTGCGCTGGCAGAGGCAATGAATTCAAGGGAAGTGGACGCGATAATCCTCGTGACATTGTTCCAGACTCCATTGCTTGACGAAAGCATAATTACGATAGTCCGCGAGGCAAATGAAAAGAAAACCAAGCCATTGCTCGTGCTTTCAGTGGGAGGAAGCTACTGCCAGAAAATGAACTCATTGCTCGCAAAAGAAAACGTGAATGTTTTCGAGAGCCCTGTTGAAATCGCATTGGCGCTGAAAAAACTTCGGCAGTTCTCGGGAAAGTAATCAATCCGTTTTTTCTTCCATCAGCGCGGCCATCGCCCTTTCAAGGCAGTTCCTGTCCTTCGAGGAAAGCAGTTCGAACAATCTTCTTGCGTCAAACGCGTTGTTGAAGGAAGTCTGCGAGAGGTTGGCTTCAAGCATTTCAATTCCCGTTTCCGCAACGGATTTCTTCTGCGCCTGCATTTCCCTCAAATCCTCTATGCGTTTGCCGAATTCCTGCGAGGAAAAATTCCTGTCAATCGAGAGAATCGCGTTTGCCGAGAATTCTGATTCTATTGCGGAAAGGGAGATGTCCGACTGGCTTGAGCCCTTTTCGAGTGTTCCGGAAAGCCTGATGCGAATCAAGGGCTTGAGGCTTTCAGAGTGAGAGGCGAGAACCGAGGAAATCTTCCGGCGAAGGGCTTCCGAGACCAAGGCAGGGCTTGAGCCCTTGAACTCCATTTTTTCGTAGTAGAGTTTGCGCTGGTTAGGAATTTCGAAGAACTCGGTTTTGCCCGAAACCGTGTCAAGCACGAGAACGCCTTTCGGCTTCTTGGATTCCAGCTGCTTCATCTGCGTGATTATCGTCGAGCCTGGAATAAGGAACTTTCCCAATGCGAAATCCTTTTCGTTGTGCCAGTGGAAGTGGCCATTCAGGTAAAGGCTGAAGCCCCTGGGGAGGTTGTCAAGCGAAAGCATTGCCTGCTCGCCGTTGTCGCCTATCGGCAAAAATTCCTTGAAGGACTGGTGTGTCATTATGCAGTTCCACTTCCCTGCTTCCGGCTTGGGATTCCACCTTTCAAGCAGCGGGGGCGCGTATTGCTCGGGAACCCCGCTCATCCCGTAAACGAAAATTTCTTCGCCGCCCTTACGCACCGCTGCGCGCGACAGGTGCAGGTATGCGAGGAAGTTCCCGCTTTCAAGGACGCGGAACGCATTCACGTAGTCCTTCGAGCGGTGCTCGTGGGTTCCTGAAATCCCTATTACTGGAATCCCCCTGAATTCGAATTTTTTCATTGAATTGTTTTTTTCAACGCTTACTTCGGCTTCGCTTTCTTTCGCGGAAATGAAAACCGAGAAAATCCTGAATGCCTGCTCCCACGCCTCGTGGCTCGGAATCCGCTGGTCGAAGAAATCTCCGGGCAAAAGCACCGCATCCACTTTCTGCTCCGCAAGGATTCTCGCGCCGTTCAGCGCGTTCTCGAACGCCTCGTTCTCGCGTTCGGTTCCTTGGCCGAAGCCCAAATGGGTGTCCGAGATTATTCCGAGGCGCATCGGGCTTTCGCCTCCCCTGCTTTAGGCGCGAAAAGCAACGGGAACAACTCGAATCCGCTTTTTTCGCGCGCCAAAACCACGCGGATATCGCTTTCCGCGCTCCCGATTCCGATTGCGCCCAAACGCCTTGCCTCTTCCAGGGAGCGCATTCGAAGGGGGTTTCCGCAATTCCATCCGGAAAGCCTTTCGATTTCCCCAAGGGTTTTTTTGCTTGGGTTTTCCGCGATTGCAATTAGGGAGCAGCCGCGCTTCATGAGCATTAATGCGGCGTCAAATTCCCGGGGAAGGCCGCTGAAAACGAATGCTGCTTTTCCCGCGGTTCCGGCCGGAAGGCCGCCGGCGCCCTTTTCGGGTTTTGTGAAGAAAATCGTTTTGCCCTCAAGCAACTCGATGAATATTTCCTTTTTCGGGTTCGACAAATCCACTTTCAGCCCCGCAATGGAATCCATTACCGCGCTTCCGAGTTCGCGCCCCAATTCCTGCGAGGAAAGCGCGTTGGCGGCAATGCGGTTCACGCGCAAGGCGAATGAATCCTTGCTTTCGAGGAAGCCGTCCGCGACTCCGAGCAAGGCGGAGGAAACATCGTTCAGGGAATTTCCCGCAATTTCGTGGCCAAGCGCGATGCTGTGCAGCCCGAAAACGGTTTTCATTGCGCGGATTGCGCCTTCTGGGTTTTCCGCGAGCACGAATATTCTTCCTCGCGAGCACGAAATCTTGGCGCGCACTCCCGCGTTTTTGAAGCAAAGGCGGAGGTTCGCGAGAAGGGTTTTCTCGAATTGCCTGCGCACTTCGTCGGATTTTATTGTGAATTCTGGGGAAGCCTTGGCCAGAATCAGGTTGGGTTCGAGCATAAAAAAGGGTTTCTGCAAAAGCAATAAATAAGGTTGCCCGGCCAATTATCACTGAATCACGAAGCGAACGATTTTGCAAGGCAAAATCTTTCTTTCGCCAGCCTTTCTTTCCTAAAGAAAGGCTGCGCTGAGGTGGCAGAGCGGCCATGCACCCGCCTGCAGAGCGGGAGATCGAGGGTTCGATTCCCTCCCTCAGCTTTAAGCCAAAGGCAAAAATTTTTATTCATTGGCAATGCCAATCCGTGTGGTGGAAGGTTATGGGAATCATCAAGAAGCCGCTTCTTGCGTTGCGCAGGAAATTAGGGGAACGGAAGGCGTGGAAAGATATGAATGCTAAAATGGTGCCGCAGGCATCTGAACTTTCCGCAAGGCAGATGATGTCGCGCAGGAAATTCCTGAAAACGCTTGGAAAGGCGACCGCGGGCGCAGTGGCCATCGGCATAATCATCAAGCCGGTTTACGACCACTTTGAAATGAAAGCTCGCGTGAAGGACGCGGCAATTGAACTAAAAAAAATGAAATTGAACCCGAATGCCGCGGAAAGCATGGCGGAATTCAATCTGAATGGCAGGGAAGCAAAGGCGTTCCAGCAGATTGCCGCGGAAACCTTCCAGAGGAACGCGGACTCCCTGAGCGCGGACGAATTCGACCGCACAATACGTGCATTGAACATAAGCAGGAACGGGGACGCGGGCGAAAGGGAATTCAGGGAGTTTATTGAAAAAGTGATGGACTATTATTCGGGGCAAACGCGCAACATTAAAGGCCCTGACGCGGAGAGGGTTGAAAGGATAATCCGCGCCCAGAAAGCGCTGCTGAACAACCCCGAGGGGCTGAGGCTCGCAAGGAAAATCTGGAGCCACAGGTGAGCTAGAGGCAAAAAAAGGTATATTTATTAAAAACATTGCCTGAAAATGGGTTATATCAAGGGAAAAAACTGCCGGCTGCTTTTGTTTTCCGCTTGAATCAACCAAAAAATCGGAAATTGAAGTGACAAAATGGGACTGAGACCCGCAAAATGCTACCGCAGTCTGGGCCAGAGGCCCTACACGAGGATTGCGAAAAGAGTACATAGGCGCAATTACATAGGCACTTCGCCGCAAATCAAGACGCGCCAGTTCAACATGGGAAACGGCTCGAGGGACTTCCAGAACGTGCTTCACCTGGTCGTCGAAAAAAGCATGATTGTTAGGGACAACGCCTTGGAATCCTCAAGGATTGCGGTCAACAGGGCCATACAGAAATGGGCTGGAAAGGAAGCATACTTCATGAAGGTGCGCGTTTATCCCTTTGATATCCTGCGGGAAAACAAGCAGGCGCAGGGAGCCGGAGCGGACAGGGTGACGAAGGGAATGGCGCACTGCTTCGGCAAGCCCATTGGAAGGGGCGTGAGGATGAAGAAGGGCCAGAAGATTTTCAGCATTCTCGTGGACGACGAAAACATCGAGAACGCGAAGAAGGCGCTTTTGGGGGCCAATACGAAGCTGCCCTGCAGGGTTTCCGTAGTCGTAGGAAAGGACGTAAATGAAATAGGAACAAGGCCGAAGAAGACGCGCGACGTGCTCGAAGAAGAGAGGGCCGCGGCAGAAGCCAAAGCATCGGAAATAACCGCGGGAAGCGCGGAAGCGGGAACAGGAAAGGCAGCCGGAAAAGGCGCAGCGGAAAAAACAGCAACCGGAAAGGCAGCGGGCGGAAAGGGCGCGGCTCCGGCGAAGGAAGAGAAGAAGGGCAAGAAATGAGAGATCTTAGTTTCACAAGCAAAAAGCGAAACCTTATTATAGGTTTGAAAAGCTAATTCTTTTATGGCAGTGAAGAAACCGGCAAAGGCAGGCCGCTGGAAGAAAGTCAAGCCATGGATTATCGGAGGAGTGGCAGGGGCGGGACTCATGTATGGAGTGCAACAAGGCGTCATTCCCAAGGATTACATTTGGAGGGGAGCCGGCGGAATCGGGGGCGCGTACGCGGTAACCAAGCTTGTGAAGAAAAAAAAGGAGAAAATAGGCAATCTCGGCGGTTTCAAGAAAGGCGCGATTGCTGCAGGGTTCGGGGTCGGCGCGGTTGTGCCTGTTGCGGGAGTTGTGGCGGAAGTCGCTTCAAACCCGGAAGCCAGAAAATTCATAAAGGAAAAGTCGGTTAATCTTTACAATAAGGGAAAGCAGAAATGGAATGACCGGAAGGCCAGGTGAGCGCAGGAACACCCCCAAGACCAAAATGCCGAAGTCAACCAGAAGTACA
>JBAZPA010000083.1:0-6341 GCA_041648435.1 archaeon | reverse complement strand
AGAGGAATTCCTGTCTATTATTATTTCGCCTTTCGGGTTCGTTTTCACGCCGATCCCCTTCGCGATTGCCGAAATGGGGTCGGCACCGATTTCCACGAAGAGGCCCTGCAATTCCAGTTCGTTTTTTCCGTTGTACGGTTTGTCGAGCACCGCCTTTTCGAGCAACTTCGAGCCCTTGACTTCGAGAACGTTCGTGTTCGCGATAATCTCGATTTTCTTGTTCTGGCTTACGCGAAGCGCGTTAATCGGCTCGGGATGAATCTGCTTTCCCCTGTAAATTAGGTAAACCTTCTTCGCATATTCCGAAAGCAGGAGCGCTTCCTTTGCCGCGGAATCCGAGCCTCCGACAACAGCGACTGTTTTGCCCCTGAAAAGGGGAGCATCGCAGGTAGCGCAGTAACTCACTCCCTTGTTTTCGAATTCCTTTTCTCCCGGCACGTTGAGTTTCCTGTGCCCAGTTCCGGTCGCAATCAGGATTGTTTTTGCGAGGTACTCCCCTTCGCCGGTTTTTACCGCGAAGAGGCCGTTCTTTCTTGAAATTTCCTCTGCTTCCTCGTCTTTTATCGGCACATTATAGCTTTTCACGTGGTCCTCGAGGTTCTTGGCGAGTTCGAGGCCGGAAAGTCGTACGAAGCCCGGATAATTTTCCACCAAATGGGTAGTGGTTATGGTTCCGCCGCGCTGCTTTGCGAGCACGATTGTCTTCAGCTGGAAGCGTGCAGCGTAAATCGCGCCCCCGAATCCGGCGCAGCCTCCACCGATTATCACTAAGTCCCATGCCCCGCTGTTTTTGCTTTCCGCCAAGCGAATCACTTCTTTGTTGCCTTCCTTATTCTTTCCCTCGCAAGCCCGAGCGCCGCATCCCTCGGCTTTATGCCTTCGCTTTCCGAGCGTTCAAGGACTTTCTTCGTGTTGCGCGAAACCCTTTCCTCGACTGTCTTGAACATCTGCTTTTCGTTTCCGTGCACGTATTCAACCCATGAAGAAATAACTCCGCCCGCGTTTGCCACGAAGTCGGGGATTATTGTTGCCCCTTTCTTGTAAAAGTAGCTCTCGAGGATTTCCTGCATCGGGATGTTTCCCGCTTCCACAATCATTTTTGCCTTCACTTTCTGCGCGTTCTCCATTGTTATCACATCCGGAAGCGCTCCCGGAACAAGAATGTCCACGCCAAGCTCGAACAATTCCCTGTGGCCCAGTATTTTTGCCTTCGGGTAAGCCGTCACGGTTCCCTTTTCCTTTTTCACTTTCGCGAGTTCCTCGAATTTCATTCCGCTTTCGAGATACGCGGTTCCCTTCGAATCCGAGACCGCTACGATTTTTGTCTTGAAGTTTTCACTAAGGAATTTCGCGAGAAACCAGCCCACGTTTCCGAATCCCTCGATTGCAATGGTTGCCTTGTCCAGGTCCATTCCCTTGTGCTCTGCGGCAACGCGCAATGAATGGTACACCCCGAAGCCCGTGCTTCCCAGTTCGTGCGGCAGGCCTCCGAGCGCCTTCGGCTTTCCCGTGCATGCCTGCATGTTTCCGTTTTCCTTTGCGTAAACCTCCATTTCGTGTTCTGTTGTGGAAATGTCCGGCCCCGCAACGTAAATCGAGGGAACGAAGGGCTTTGTCGCGCGCGCGAATGCCCTTATTATTTCGTCTTTCTGCTGCTGGGAAATCTTTCCCGCGGGCGCGATTATTCCGCTTTTTCCGCCCCCGAAAGGCAGTTCCGCCAATGCGGTTTTCCAGCTCATTGCCCTTGCGAGCCTGAAAACCTCTTCCGCGCTTACTGTCGGCGTGAACCTTATCCCGCCTTTCGCCGGCCCCAAGGCGGCATTGTGGATTACCGTGAAGCCGTGCATTTTCGTTTTCGGGTCATAGAATTCGAGGACCTTTTCCGGCCCGAATTCGTCGTATTCAATCGCCATGAACAATGCCTCCTGAATTGCGGAAAAACCCGGCTGACCTCACATTTGCTGGGTTCTGGTTTTAAACCTTAATGGGGCAACCCCAATGCGCTGTCTATCGCGCGCCTGTCGAAGCCGGTAATTATCTTCCCGTTTATCTCGATTACCGGAACCCCGAGCTGGCCTGACTTGAAGAACATTTCCCGCGCCTTCTCCCTGTCTCCCGCTACATTGACTTCGTTGAATGCCACGCCTTTTTGCGCGAAGTATTCCTTTGCCATCGTGCAGTAGGGGCAGCTTGGCGTCGAGTAAATGGTTATCGGCATTTCATTTCCCTCCTTTCTTTTCTATTTTTTCCGCAAGTTCCATGAGCCTTTGCACCAGCGCGCGGTTCCTCACGCAGCACTTCACTGTCTTTCCGTGCCTCTGCATGCTTATAAGTCCCGCCCTTTCAAGCTCTGCCAGATGCCTTGAAATCGTCGAGATGTCCAGGCCGGAGAATTCAGCTATGCTTCCACACGAGTTTTCTCCCTGCGAGAGCCTTGCAATTATCTTCAGCCTCGCTGGACTCGAAAGCGCCTTGAATACTTGCATACTTGTACAATTATGCAAATGTTTTTTTAAACCAATCGCCGGGGCAAACAAGCCCGGCAGAATCAGCCGAACGCCCCAATCACTTCATTCGCGTGGCCGTCCGGCTTCACGTTCATGAAAATCTTGGCGATTTTCCCATCCGCGCCGATGAGGAAAGTGGCCCGTTTTATCCCGTATATTTTCTTCCCGAAAAAGCTTTTTTCCCCAAGCGTTCCGTACGCCTTGCACACCTTTCCTTCCGTGTCCGCAAGGAGCGGAAACGGCAGGGAATATTTATTGGCGAATTTTCCGTGCGATTCCGCGGAATCCATGCTCACGCCGAGAACGATTATTCCCGCCTTTTTGAGTTCCGCGAAGCCGCCGCGGAATGAGCAGGCCTCGATTGTGCATCCCGGAGTGTCGTCCTTCGGATAAAAGTAGAGCGCTATGCGCTTTCCCCTGTAATCCGAAAGCGAGTGCCCCTTTCCGTTCTGGTCCTTGAGCCTGAAATCCGGCGCCTTTTCGCCTTCCTCGGGAACCTTTCCGGTTTTTTCTCGCGGCATTCATTTCCTTCCAAGGGTTTTCTGGCCGGGCTTCCATTCCACCTGGCACAAATCTCCCGTCTGGAGCGCGCCCAGAATCCTCAGGGTTTCGTGCACGTTCCTTCCCACGTTCAGGCTGTTTACCGTGGAGTGCTGGAGGATTCCCTTCGGGTCAATTATGAATGTTCCGCGCAATGAGAGCCGCTTCTTTCTGTCGAGTATCCCGTAGTCCGCGCTTATTTTTTTCTTCATGTCCGAAAGCATCGGAAACTGCATTTTTCCAAGCACTTCCTGCGCCCACTTTTTGTGGGTTTCAGCGCTGTCCACGCTCGCGCCAAGGACTTCCGCGTTGAGTTTCCCGAATTCCTTGTAAAGCTCGTTGAATTTCCTGACTTCCGTGGGGCACACGAAAGTGAAGTCCGCGGGCCAGAAGAACAATACTGTCCACTTGCCCTTGTAGTCGCTCAATTTGACTTTTCCGATTTTCGTTCCAATCAGCGCCTTTGCCTCGAAAGCGGGCGCCTTCTCCCCTACTTTTGCATTCATCAAATCACCTTTCTCCAATTTTTTTGCTTTCAGTGGAAGCTCTGGCCGCAGCCGCACGAATGGCTTGCATTCGGGTTCACTATTTTGAAGCCCGCGCCCTGCAACCCCTCGACGTAATCAATGCGGATTCCCTTCAATAACGCGTGGTTTTCCCTCGCAATGTAAACTTCGAGCCCCTTTTCATTGGTGGCAATGTCGCTCTCTTCGGCGCCCTTCTGGAAATCCATTACATAAGTGTTTCCAGAGCAGCCTCCTTTCGTTGCCGAAACCTTGAGGCCCCATCCTTCTTTTCCCTCTTTTTTCATCAGGCCCCTTATTTTTTCCGCAGCCGCTGCGGTAAGGCATACGGTTTCGCTGAAGTTTTCCTCGCGCCCCGAAATCGCCTCGTTCATTTCCGCGAGCATTTTCGAGACTGCCGCTTCGGGCATTCCGTGGCCCATCGCGCCTTCCTCGATTGTTTCAGAGTAATTCGAGCCGCAGCCCACGCAATGAAGGCCGTAGGATGACATTATCTCGATTGTTTCAGGAAACTTGCGCACGGCTTCGCCAATCGTCATGTCCCCCGAAACAATTATTTCGTGCTCGGTTTGCGTTTCGCTTTTGCCTTCCACTTAAATTCCCCCTTTCATCGGCTTCGCCGCCGCGTTAAGCGTGAATTGCATTTCACATAATAGCGTAAACTTTATTTAATGCTTGACTTTGCCTCCTCCAGCAGGCCGCGTTCGGAAACACAACAATTAAATAATTCCGCGCAAGATTGGTTTGTAGTCAAAATGGTGATATTTGGCAACAGGAAGGCGCGGCTCGAGGCAAAGCACAGGCGCGCCTACCGCTCCGGAAAGGAGAAGCTTGAGAAGGCAAGGGCGCCCAAGCTTTTTTGGGATTCACCCTCGATGATGCGCCTTGACAGGAAAAGGCTCGGCTATTCCCTTGCGGCTGCACACGGAAGGCCGCAGGTTGCGGAAAGAATAAAGATGAATTATTCATGGCGCCTCCTCCAGGCGGGAGTCGACAGTAAATTCGTCGAGGGAATAACGAGCGCTTTCGTGCGGGCTGGCTCCCTGAAAAGCGATGCCAAGACAAGGAACGAGCTGGCGCGCGAGGTCAGGGCAATTCAGGAAAAGGCCAAGAAGGAGGGCTGGAGCAGGTCAAAAACCAATCGTGAAATCAACGAGTTGGTTTACAGCCTGGCGCGGAAAGCCATTAACGAGACGAGTAAAATGCATTCTCAGCCGTAAACCTCGCGGAAGCAATTCTCTTCCGCAAAGCCCTTCTGCTTCAGCGCTTCCACGGTTTGCTTCACCATTTCCGGATTCCCGCACAGGTACGCTTCGGTTTCCGAAACGTCAGTGAATTCGCGGGAGAGAATGTGCTGCTGGATGTGCCCCTTCAGGCCTTGCCATTCCGCTTCGGGCCTGCTCTTGGAGGGCAGGTACTCCAAATTCTTCATTTCAAAAGCCATTTCTTTAAGTTCTTCGCGGTAAACCCAGAACTCGCTGTTCCTGAAGCCGTAAAAGAAAGTTACCGGCATCTGGAGTTTTTTCAGCCGGATTGTGCGCAGCATTCCCATTATCGGCGCGATTCCAGTTCCCGTGGCAACGAGCACAATGCGCTTCGCCTTCTCGTTCAGAACGAATTTCCCGAACGGCCCCCTGATGTTTATAATGTCTCCAACCTTCATTTTCTCGTCGAAGGCCTGCGAGAAGCCGAAGTAGGGCTTTATCCCGATTGTGAATTCAAGGTAATCCTTCTGCTCGGGCGAGGAGGCGATGCTCATGCTGTTCCACTTCATCTGCCCCGGTTTTTCCTTCCAGTCGAAGCCGTCCATTCCGAGCATCGCGAACTGGCCGGCCGAATATGGCATTCCGTGTCTCTCGAAGCGCGCGACCTTTGTAATGTTTTTTCCGTCGCTGGCGTATTCCTTCAGGTAAAGAAGCCTTGACTTGAATCCCATTTCAATTCACCATAGCAGTTCCATTGCCTTCCAAATTTGCCCCTTTGAAAAATAAGCTGCAATCCGAAAATTCCATTCCAGCCGAAGCCGCCTTTGCCTTATTTTAGCCATAAACTTGTTTAATTGCTTTTGCCTTTCCGCCTTTTTTCTCGAAAGCGAAGGCGGAAGGGCACGATTTCCGCAGAACGCATTCCCCGCACTTCGGGCTTCGCGCAGGACAGACTTTCCTTCCGTGGGCAATAAGCATGTGCGATATTTCGACCCATTTCGTGCTAGGAAAAAGGCGCATGAGATCCTTCTCGATTTTGTTGTAGTCCTTTTCCGCGCTCAGGCCCAGCCTTCCCGAAAGGCGCGTGACGTGCGTATCCACGGCGATTCCCTCCGCCTTTCCGAATGCGTTTCCAAGCACGATGTTCGCGGTTTTCCGCCCCACGCCGGGCAATTCCGTGAGTTCTTTCATTGTGGCAGGCACTTTTCCATTATGCAGTTCCATAATTATTCTGCATGCGTTCCTGATATTCTGCGCCTTGGTTTTGTAGAGACCGATTGACCTGATGCAATTCCGTATTTTGGATTCCTTGGCATCCGCAAATGATTCTGCGTCCGGAAATTTCGCGAAAAGCATTGGAGTAACCTTGTTCACTGAAACGTCAGTCGCCTGCGCGGAAAGAATCGTGGAAATCAGCAATTGGAACGGGTTCCTGAAATCCAGGGTGCAGTTTGCTTCCGGATACGCTTTTTCGAGCGCGGAAAGGATTTTTCGGGCCCGCGCCTTAATCTTAGTCATATTCCAAATTCCTGAAAAACATTTTAAATAATCGACATTCCAATTTG
>JBAZPA010000082.1:0-6367 GCA_041648435.1 archaeon | reverse complement strand
CGCTCAAGGAAGCCGAAACCTCTTTCGACCTCTATCCGTGCGACGATAACTACAAACTCATTCAGGTGATCCGGCAAAAGACAAGCCTCGAAATTCTCGGCACGCGCGAAACGGAACCGTTGCCGACCGAAACAACTCCTTAATCCCTTTTTGAACGGAATCTGCCGCCAAACATATCATCTCCGCCAGCCGGCGAACCGATATTCCCGCTTTCTTAAGCGAATGGTTCCTTGATGCCGTCCGGCAAGGCTCTGTCGGTGTTAAAAATCCCTTCTCGCCAGTTCTACAAACCGTTTCACTCAGACCGGAATCGGTCAGCGCGATCGTCTTCTGGTCGAAGAATTACCAGCCATTCTTTCCTGTGTTGAACTTCATCAATCCAATCTATCAAAAACGGTTTTTATTCCATTACACGATCAACGGCTACGCGGGAAAAGCCAAAACGGCGTTCGAGCCACATATTCCCAACATTCCCCGCTCGCTTTCCACGCTCAAACGACTCTCCGAACGTTACGGAAAAGAAGCCGTTATCTGGCGGTTCGATCCGCTCGTTTTTTCCAACGTCTCCTCTCAAACGGAGCGTCTCGACACCTTTAACGATCTGTGCGCGCTCTTCGCCAAATACGTCGATCGATGCATCGTCAGTTTTGTCGATCTGTATCAAAAGGTCCGGACGCGCTTCGATCGGCTGACGACCGATTCGGGCATTCAATTCATCATCCCGACGCCCGAGCAACAAACGGATTTTCTCCTCAAAATGAAGCGGATCGCCGATGCGTACGGCATTCATCTCAGCGCCTGTTGCGAGAACGATTCGGCTGTTCAGGCAGGCATACCGGGCAGTCACTGCGTGGACGCCGTTCTGTTAAAACATCTATTCCCGGACGAATCCTTCCCGGAACCGATCGCTCCGACGCGAAAAGGGTGTGGTTGCTATCTCAGCCAGGACATCGGCGCCTACAACACCTGCAATCATCACTGCGCTTACTGTTACGCCAACCGGTGACACCGGACGACTTTTTTCTTTACCTCTGGTTGAATTTCGATTAACTTGGCCGGGAGATTATTGAACAATAGACAGGTTTTTATGAAGAAATTTATCCTTTCGATTCTGCTTGCGTGTTTTATCCTTCCGTTCGCCCGGGCGGAAAACCGGCACGTCGTTCTGGTTATCATCGACGGCGCGCGCTACTCCGAAACGCTGGGCGACACGAGCGGCCAGTACATTCCGAACATGAAACGGCTTGCTCTGCAGGGCGCAGTGCTCGATTCTTTTATCAACGACAGCGTTACTTACACCAATCGCGCCGTTCCCGCCATCTGGTCAGGCTCGTGGACGGCTCCGCGCGACACGTCTTATTACTTCAAAAGTAATTGGATCAGCACGCAGTACGCGCAAGTCCCGTCGCTCTGGGAATATTTCCGCAAGGCAAAGAGCGTCGATTCGACGCAGGCATTTTACTTCATCAAGTGGCTCTCGACGCCGTGGCTTCCCAGTTTCACTTCACAGTATGGCAGAGAATACTGGCCGTATTACACGCTTCAGGGAACACGCGACCTCGACGTCTGGAACAGTTGCAAATCCTATCTCCAAACCTACCATCCGCAGTTGTCAGTACTGTATCTGTGCGACGTCGATCATTACGGACATACAGGCGATTGGGACCAGTACACGTCGGCGATTACCATGGCCGACAGCATCGTCGGAATGCTCTGGGATTTCGTTCAATCCGACGCAACCTTCCGCGACGCGACGACGGTTTTGGTCACCAACGATCACGGCAGACACACAACATATTTCAATAGTCACGGCGACGGTTGCTGGGGCTGTCGGCACATCATGTTTCTGGGAATCGGTCCGGCGGTCAAATCCGGCTGGCATTCATCGAAAAAGCGCTCCATCCCGGACATCGTTCCGACCATCGGCGCGATTCTCGATTTCCCAACGCCATTAGTCTCCGGGAACATCATGACGGAAATGCTCGCCGAACAGACCGCAATCCCCAAAACCGACAGCGGAAAATTGCCCGACCGTTTTTTGTTCGACAATTTTCCCAATCCGTTCAATCCCGCAACAACGATTCGTTTTCAACTGACCAAACCGACGCATGTCCGGATTCAGGTCTTCGATCTGCGCGGCGACCAAATCGTTTCGCTGGTCAAACGGGAAATGCCGGATGGAATATATGAAGTCGATTGGAACGGGCGCGGCAACGACGACCGACCGGTTTCCGCCGGCATTTACTTTTACCGCATAACGACAGACGACGGCATTTATGAGACAAACAAGATGGTTTTCCTGCCATAATATTCCGTAGATTTTATCGTTGAAAAGGGAAGTGTCACATGAATATCATTGAAAAAGCAAAAACAGACGGGTTGGTTCTCGACGGCGGAATGGGAAGTATGCTGTTTCGCGCCGGACTCAGCGGAAAACCCAGCGAGTTCTGGACGCTCGAACGGCCGGAGATCGTCGAAGCCATCCATCGCGCATACTTTGACGCGGGCTCGGATGTCGTCTCGGCCAACACATTCGGCGGAAGTCCGGTCAAACTGAAAAAAGCGGGACTCGAAAAACAAGCAATGACCGTCAATCAAAACGCGGTAGCCATCGCCAGACAGGCGGCGGGAAAGAACAAATACGTGGCGGGCGACATCGGACCGACCGGCGAGATGCTCCAGCCTTTCGGACTACTCTGCAAAGAAGAAGCGACTGCGACGTTCGGCGAACAGGCGGCTTGGCTGGCAGAAGCCGGCGTCGATCTGTTCATCGTCGAAACCATGTTCGACCTGAACGAATCTCTGGCCGCGATCGCAGGAATCCGGAAAGTGTCCGACCTACCGATCTTTGCCACGCTGACCTTCACTCAGAGTCCCAAAGGATTCGCAACGATTATGGGCAACCGCGTGGAACCCAGCATGAAATCGTTGATCGACGCCGGAGCGAGCGCCGTCGGCGCCAACTGCTCCATCGGCTCGGATAAGATGATCGAATTGGCGGCGGAAATCCGTGCGGCGGTAAATAGCCCGGTCGTCATTCAGCCGAACGCCGGCGCCCCGAAGACCGAAAACGGCGAGATCGTTTATCCCGAAGACGCGGAATTCTTCTCGGAGAACATCCGAAAGATCAAGGAACTCGGCGTGGAGATCGTCGGCGGCTGTTGTGGCACGACGCCCGATTATATTCGCCGCGTGTGCGAGAAAATCCGAAAACCGAAGTAAAGCGGTACAATCCGTATAGGTTTTTCGGTACGGCATTATATAAAATAGATGACAACCAACGAATCTCTGATCCCGAAGCATGGAGGTTACCGAAAGCTCAAGAGTTTTCAGGTAGCACAACTGATCTACGACATCACGGTGCGTTTTTGCGACCGATACATTGACAAAAATAGCCGCACTCACGATCAGATGGTGCAAGCGGCGCGGTCGGGTGTGCAGAACATAGCCGAAGGAAGTCAGGCATCGGGCACATCAAAGAAAATGGAACTCAAATTGACCAATGTCGCCCGGGCAAGCCTCGAAGAACTGCGGCTGGACTATGAGGATTTCTTAAGGCAGAGAGGAATGGAACAATGGAAGCGTGAAGATTCCAGACGGCAAGAACTAATAGACCGCCGATGCACTACTTCTGATGAAGTGGCGGCGTGGGTTCAAGAAGTACATCATCGTGGACAAAACCGACAAAGTGGACAGGAACAGTCGTCCACCATGAATCAAAAGTCCACACAGTCCACCTATCAGGAAATTGCTGCCAATACCGCGCTAATTCTTCTGACTGTTGCCTGCAGTCTCCTAAACCGTCAGATCGCCGCTCAGGCCGCGGCTTTCGAAACCGAAGGCGGTTTCACCGAGCGGCTCTACCGTGTGCGCTCCCAAAAACGCTCCTCAGGTACTTCATCCACTCCACCCACCAAATCCAATCCGTCCAATAATAAATAGGGTAATTCCGTCGTTTTAAACCGCGTTGGAGTCTGACTAAGAAATTTTTTTTATCGAATTGAAAATATTTCTTGCTTTTCAAAGAATAAATTATTTCATTACCCCAAGTTTTTACTTAGAGAATCGATGCCGAAAAAACTGTTAATCTTTTGCCCGTTTAGCATGTTTCACCACGGACGGCGAACTGCGTCAATTGGGCGAAATGGGCGCTTCGGCTTTGGCAAAATCCTAATCAACAAGGGACATATCAACAAAAGGGGGGAATCATGAAAAGGTGTTTATACGTTATTTTTGCGCTCGTTCTGTTAATCGCTATGGCGGAGGTAGGCTGGGGACAGATTGCTGCTTGGAATAATTATAGTTTAAGTGGCATTACATCAGGTTCTTTAAATGCTACAACAAATGATGCAAATCTTAACACATCTATACTTTCAAGGGGAAGCGGAATTACTGCGAGTTCTCTCGCTGCAGGTTATTCTTCGACTGGTTGGAATGTCGCAACTGAAGATCTTGCAAAAAGTGGTGGATTATATTATCAAGTTGAAATTAGCGCATCATCCGGCTATAAGGTTTCTTTGTCTACGTTGGATGCAAGATTAAGAAGGACATCGACAGGGCCTAATGTATATATTTGGAGATATAGCAATGATGGCTCAAATTTTACAGATATTGGAAGTACGGTTTCATTTACTTCTTCTACTAGTACTGGAGATGTACAAACACAAATTGATTTATCGGGTGTCAGCTCATTACAAAATGTAATAAATGGAACAACGATCACTTTAAGATTATATGCATGGGGAGCAACTAGTAGCTCTGCTTCACTTGCTTTTGGTACGACAAATACAAATAGTTTAGCAATTGGTGGTACAGTAAGTGCTGTTGCGGGAACACCTGTTATCACTATCGATCCTTCCTCGCGAACCGGATTTTCTTATGTTCAGGGCTCGGGCCCTTCTGCGGAACAATCTTTTACAATCAGTGGCTCAGATTTAACAGTCAATATTAGTATCACACCTCCGACAGATTATGAGATTTCAACCGGTACAGGCGGTTCATTCTCAGCTACCAGCCCGATTACGCTTACTCAATCTGGTGGAACAGTGAGTAGCACAACTATTTATATCAGATTAAAAGCCGGTCTGAGCGCTGGCAATTATAATTCTGAAACAATTACTGCTTCATCAACTGGCGCTACAAATAAAACAGTATCGTGTAGTGGAGCAGTTCTGCCAAATGCCTGGATCAATGAAATACACTATGACAATGCATCAACAGATGCAAATGAGGGCGTTGAGATTATTATAGAAAATCCCGGTAGTTTTACTTTATCTGATTTCACGGTTACCCTTTATAACGGAAGTGACAGTACAAATTATGATTCTGAAACATTGGATAATTTTACAGAAGGAAGTTCAGTGGCTGATTTTACAATATTTGCAAATTATGGGACTTCATTTACCGGGATGCAGAACGGACCTGATGGTATCGCACTTAGTTATCAAGGCTACCTTATCCAGTTTTTAAGTTATGGAGGTTCTTTTACAGCGACAGCAGGGGTTGCCAGTGGAACCACTTCAACAAATATTGGTGTGGAAGAAACATCCTCAACAACATCTACCCAATCTTTACAACTACTAGGTAACGGTACAACCTATTCTGATTTTACCTGGGCGGCCAATCTTACTCAGACATGGGGCTCACCAAATAGTAATGGAAGTGGAACGGATCAATCTCTCCCCGTCTCTCTCACCTCTTTCACTGCCAAGCCATCCGGCAATTCGGTGACTCTCACATGGTCAACCGAGAGCGAGATTGAGAATCTGGGCTTCATGATAAGTCGAAAGTCAAAAGTCGAAAGTGGAAAGTCGGACAACGGGTATGAGGTTATTGCGAGTTATCTAACGGATGAGTCCCTGGAAGGTCAGGGTTCGACGAGCGCGGCACATAGTTACGGTTACACGGACGGAGGCGTTCAGCCGGGCGCGACCTATGCTTACCGCCTTGCCGACGTAGATTACAGCGGCGCAGTGACCTGGCACAAGGAGGTTGAGGTTAAGGTTGAGGTTGAGTCGGGAAAAATGGTGGAAGGTTTTCACATCGGCGCGCTCTATCCGAATCCGTTCAATGCCTCGTTCATCATCCCGCTCAGCCTGAAAGAATCTCTGCCGGTGGAAATCGATCTGTACAATGTTCAGGGACAAGTCGTAAAGTCGGTGTTGAGGCAAGTTGTCGCGGCGGGCGATCATCGTCTGCCGGTAAACGCGGGCGACTTACGTTCCGGCGTTTATTTCGTCAGGATAACGGTGGGGAATTCGACGCGCGTCGAAAAGATCGTTTTGATGAAATGATCCGATAATTTTATACAGGTCGATGAGCCGGAAAGGTCACCACTTTTTCCGTTTCCAGAAAAACATGAAAGCGA
>JBAZPA010000081.1:0-6420 GCA_041648435.1 archaeon | reverse complement strand
AACCACTACATAATTTTCGGGGGCGGAAGGGTCGGCGAGCATATCGCCTCGATGCTCAAGCACAACCGCAAGAAATTCATAATAGTTGACAAGGACGAGGCTGTAGTGAACATGCTCAAGGCAAAAAGATATGACGCGCTGATGGGGGACGTGCTTGACGAGAAGGTATTTTACCAGACGGGAATAGAGCGGGCAAAGGCGGTTATTTCAGTGCTTGGCGAGACGGAAAAGAACCTGCTTGTGACCTTGACCGCAAAGGGGCTGAACCCGAGGGTAAAGGTGTTCACGCGCTCGGAGAAAAAGGAATTGATAGAAAAACTCAAGAAGGCGGGAGCGGATTACGTCGTGATGCCCGAATTCCTTGCGGCAGAAGAAATCTTCGGCCACATAGAAAAGCACGAGAAAACAAAATGGTGAAAGGATTGAAAGAAAGGATTGAAAAATTGCCGCCCGCAGGCGAGGACCCGTTCGGAGAAATACTTGAAGGAAACGAAGGCGAGGAAATAGAGATTGAAGAGGGCGCGGAGGAAAGCGGGGAAAGCGGAAGCGAAAATGAATCCGGAGAAGAAACCGAAACAGGGGAAGCAAAGGAAACAGGCGCGGCGGACGGAAAAAGAGGAAAGGAAAAAGAAAAGGAAAGCGAAGGGGAAAAGGATAAGCGCAAGAAGAAAAGGCGCGGAATAAGCCAGACAATCCTCAGGAAAGCGAGGAATGCCGGAGAGGAAAGCGAAGGAAAGGAAAGAACCGGAAACGAAAAACCGGAAACGGGAACGGAAGAAAGGGACTGGGAAAAGAGCCTTGAGGAAATCGAGTCGGAAGCGGGAAAGGAAAGCGAAGTGCCGTTGAGCTTTCTGTCCGACTTCGAGCACAATAACGTTTTCATTGGAAGGAAAAAATCCGTGTTCTCGAGTTACGGCTACGAGGCCGCGCTCTTCGTGGGAAAAGTCTCCGAGGAAGAGCACGGGAGTGACCACGTTTACATGGACTCCCTGAATCCCCACGTGGTGTTCGTGTGCGGAGCGAGGGGGAGCGGAAAAAGCTACGTTTTGGGAGTGATGGCAGAAGAGCTTGCTCTCAAAAACAAGAATGTTGGCATAATCGTTGTTGACCCTATCGGGGTTTTCTGGAGCATGCGCTTTCCGAACAAGGAGGAAAAGGAAATCCTTGCCTTGGCGGAATGGGATTTGATGCCGCAGGGCACGGAAAACGTGAAGGTTTTCATTCCCAAGGGAATGGCCAGCGACACCCCGAAAACGACTTACGATGCGACTTACTCGATTCAGCCCTCGCTTCTGACCGCGGAAGACTGGTGCCTCACTTTCGGAATGGACAGGTTCTCGCCCTCCGGATTATTGCTTGAAAAAGCGTTGAGGAAAGTGGAAATCGGTTACGCTGACGCGGAAGGAAAGCGGTTTGCCGGAAAAAGGAAGGCGTTTTCGCTGGAAGAAATAATTTTGTGCCTTGAGCGCGATTCGGAACTGAATTCCCGCGAGCGCGGATTCAAGCAGGATTCAATCAGGGCGCTGGCATCGCGATTCGAGAGCGCGAAAAACTGGGGAATATTCGACGAGAAGGGAACGCCGTTAGCGGAATTGAGCCGCGAAAACCAGTTGACGATATTAGACACCTCTTTCCTGGAAGAAAACGTCACTGCGCTGGTAATAGGATTGCTTGCGCGGAGGATTCTCGCGGCGAGAAAAATCTCGACGCGAAAGGAGGCCGCGAAGCGCCTTAAAACCGAAAGCGTGGACCAGCTGCTTGAGCTTGAAATTCCCCCGACATGGCTTTTCATTGACGAGGCCCACACATTGATTCCCTCGGGAAACGTGAAAACGCCGGCAACGAACGGCCTTGTGGAATACGTGAAGCAGGGAAGAAGGCCCGGCTGCTCGCTGGTTTTCGCGACACAGCAGCCGAGCGCGATTGACACGCGCGTATTGTCGCAATTGGATTTGCTCATAGCGCACAAGCTTGTGTTCGATGACGACGTGAAGGCGGTTTACAAGCGCGCCCCGACTATAATTCCGCCGCAGTACAGGCGCGCGACATTCATCAAAACCCTTCCGGTGGGAACCGCGATTGTCGCGGACAGGCGCGAAGAAACGAGCCGCGCCTTCATAATGCAGATAAGGCCGAGGATGTCCCAGCACGAGGGAAGGGACGCGGAAACCGCGGACAGGCTTGAAGAGGGAATGGGCAAGGAGCAGGTCGAGCGCCTTTCGTTTGAAATGATAATGGCAAAACTGAGGCGCGAGGGCGAAATCGACTTTGACATCGCGGAAGACGTCGTGAAAACCCTGAACTCGAAGTACAAGGCAGGCGGGGAATTCCTGAAAGTGCTCGCGGAGCTGAAGAAGGCGAAAGTGGAACAAAATAAGGGGAAGCTTTTGCTCGGCGAAAGGAAAGCCGAATTGGAGCTTGAGGAAAGCGGAATCAGGGAAACGGTTGCGCCGCTAAGGGCTGCTGCGGGAACGAAAGCGGGGGCGGGAACGGAAAAGGTGGAATTGCTCGCGATTCCCGCGCGCGTGAGCGAGGAGGGCGCGCGGAAAATCGTAGACTCGGTGCGCAAGAAAAAAGTGTTCGGCTTGGTTGGAAAGGAGGAAACTGTTCAGGGTTTAGGCCTGAGGCACGTCACGGTCTGGAAAGTGCTTTTCGATTACTTCACGCACAAGAACGAATTCGTTTCAAGGGAATGCTACATAGATTCCGTTTCCGGGGAATTCGTGCACTTCCAGAATTCCGAGTTCGTGCAAAGCAGGGGCCTCGGGATGCTTTACGATTTGAGCGAGGAAGAAATACGGTTTGCGGACGCGCTGGTAATCAAGCCCCTGATGCTGAACGAAATATCCGAGGTTACCGGACTTCCCGAAGAAAAAATCGACAGGATTGCAAGGAAGCTCATTGAAAAGGGAATCGCGAAAAGCGACAGCGGAAAAGTGGCTTTGACGGCAAAAATCGAATTGCCTCCGGGGCCGAACCACGAACTGCTTTCGAGCCTCAGGGAAGTTCCCGTTGCCGAAGCCGAAGTGCTTTCGAGGGAAATCGAAAAGTTTCCCGCATCGCGCATTCCGAAGCTCATTCATTCGCTCTGGGCGAAAACAGTCGTTAGAAAAATAATCCCGGTTTACAGGCCGATTTACCTAGCGGTCCTGGTTTCCGCGAACGGCGAAAAGCGCGAAATCGAAGTGGATGGGTTCACGGGGAGAATACTGAAGCAGTGAATTCGATGGAACGGGACAAAGTCAGGACGAAAGGCCAGCAGTTCGAATTCATAAGGAATTACGACGACCCGGAATACATAGAACGCAGAAATATCGGGGCAGTGGAAAAAGAACTGGGCGTCGGCATAAGAAAAGAAATAGCGAGGCGGCTCAAAAAACAGTCGAAGGTGCGCGTCCTGAATCTGGGATGCGGCTCCGCGCAGGACCTTCTGGATTTGCGAAAAGAATTCGGCAGAAGAATAGAGGTCCACGGATTGAATTCAAGGCCGCCTGAAAAAACGCCCAATCAGCCAGTTTCAAGGGACTCCAAATTCATAAAAGCCGGAAACATGGCGGAAAGGCACTTCCCGAAGAATTTCTTCGACATAGTTTATTCCACGAACACGCTTTTTTACGTTCCGGACAAGCTCGGCGCGATAAAGGCAAACTTCGAATGCGTGAAGCCAGGGGGAATAATGGTGCTGAGCAATGTGTGGGGCCAGCGCATGAACGGGGTTGAAGCGAAAATAGAAAACCTGATTGACATGAAAAGAAGCGCGGGAATGCGGGTTGACCTGAAATACAGGAGATTCGCGGGGCCCGCCAAAGGGGACCGCATCAGGATTACCAAGCTGTCAAAGGACGCGAGAATAGAGTTCAGGGCGCAGTTCAAAGGATTCAAAATGGAAAAGAACCTCCTTCCGTTTGTTACCGCGCATTACACGGCTAGGAAAAACATGCACTCAAAGCCGGTCAAGCCAGGCAAAAGGCGGTTGGCGTGAAATAGGGGTTTGTTCGTTAGCGGAGAAATATGGGGTCGTGAAAACAATGTACTCGAACAAAATCAAGACGAAAAAACAGCAGTTCAAACTGATAAGCGAATTCAGCGATCCGGACTACGTGGAATCAAGGAACATAAAAGCCGTGGAGAGTAACATCAAGTTCAAAATAAGGGACGAAATAAGGAGGAGGCTTCGCTTCCAGTCGAAGGTAAGAATCCTGGACATGGGATGCGGGTTCGGGGAAGCATTGAAAGAAATCCTGAAAGGGCCGGAATTCGGGGGAAAAGTGGAAGTGCATGGGATAACCGCAAAACCCTTCAAGGGAATGCCCGGGTACATAAAGGTCGGAGACCTGACCGGGCCCCATTTCCCGAAGAATTCCTTTGACTTGGTGTTTTCATCCAATGCTATAATGTATGTTCCCGACAAATTAGAGGCAATAAAGCGCGCGGTGGAATACATAAAGCCGCGGGGAATAGTGACATTCAACCAGATAGGAGAATTAAAATTAAACAAAAGAAGCTGGGGTAGCCAGGCAAAAATGGTAAAGAATCTCGTTGACAGGAAAAGAAGCGGCGGAATAAACATTGCGGCCGGAGACAAACTGGTAATAACAAAAGAAGCAAAAAACAACGCGATAGAATTTCAGGCGCAGTTCGCGCACTTCAGGGCCATCAAGGATGATTACCTGCCCGTGGTGCAATCCCATTACTTCCCTAAAAAGCGCATGCAGAGAATCCATGAAAGGCGGTTGCGTTGAAGCTCTCGGAATTCGGGTGCAAACCGTGCAGGAACAAAACCTCGTACGAATTCGTCCCGAAAAAAGAAAACAGGCTTGAGCTAGCGGCGGTTGCAAGACGGATTGAGAAATCGGGAATCGGAATCGAAGCTGAAACCCCGTTCCTGCTGATGCTTTCCGTGAAAGGCAGGAAGGTTTCATTGTTCAGGAACGCGAGGTTCCTCGTAAAAAGCACTGCTGAAGAGAAAACCGCGAGGGAAACCGCGGAGGTCCTATTGCCACTGCTTTAACGCCGGCCTGCGATTGGATTAAATACGGTTCATTCCAATTTTGTTTCGGTTCCAGAAAACTTTTGGGGGGTAATAAATTGGTCTATTATTCAAGGGCAGTCAAGAGGCCGTTCAAGGACATTCCGACCTTGGTAATTGGAATAATCATCGGCCTGATTCCGGTAGTCAGCCTGCTTACCGCGGGCTTCGGGATGAAGGCCGCAAAAGCATCATTGAAGAACGATGCAAAGCTTCCGAAGTGGAACGACTGGGGATTCATAATCGTGAAAACCCTCGGTTTCATCGGCATAAGCGTCGTTTACCTGATTCCCGCCGCGATAGTTTTCCTGATAGGGCTGGGAAGCGCGGCAGTGGGAATAATTACCAGCCCGCTTTCAATCGGAGGCATAACTGCGGGCTCGGCAACCGTGCTGGGCGCAATCGTAATTGCGGCAGTCCTCGGAGTGCTCGCAATCCTGACGATTCCGATGGCGGCAATGCATTACCTTTCCACAGGAAAGTTCTCGAAGGCGTTCGCGCTGAAGGAAGTCGCGAGGAAAGCATTCAGCGGAAAATACATCGTGGCGTGGCTTTTCAGCATGGTTTACTTCTTCATTCTCGTGCTTGTGATGGCAGTATTCAGCATTGTGCCGGTTGTGGGCCTTGCAATAGGCTCGGGAGTATTCAACTTTCTGGGCAACACCACGTCAATGACGGTTTACGCCGAAGCCTACAAGGAAGCCAAGTGACAGCGGCTTCCTTTTCATTTTTTTCTATTTTTTTTCTTTTCCTTTCCGCCTTCGCTTTCAACCGTGCGGATGAATTTCTTGGAGAGAAAGTAAAGGATTGCCACGATAATTATCAGGAAAACTGCGTAAACCAATATGCCTGCAAAATCGGTTCCGGCCATGGAATTCACTTCGGCCTTTTCCCGGTTGCGCCCAGCTTCTTTTCAATCCTGTCCAGTTGCGCCTTCAATTCGCGGACTTCCTCTTCGGTTTTCTTGTTCACAATGAAATCGTGCTCCGCCCTCAGCCTGTCGATGTCAGACTGCCTGTTCTGGCTCATCAGGATTACCGGCGCCTGAAAAACCGTGACCAGCGCGAGCACGAGGTTCAGGAAAATGAACGGGTAGGGGTCCCAGCGCTGGAAGTAGGCATAAATGTTCACTATAACCCATATTCCGATGCACACCGCGAGCAGGCTGATGAATTCCCAGCTGCCGCCCCACTTTGCGATGAAGTCGGCCAGCCTGTCCCTGAAAGTGTAATGCGCCTTAGTGATATGCAAAGGCAAATCCGCGGAAGGAACGTGACCTTTCACGTGAACCAGTTGCTTTCCCAAGAAGAACCACTATAGGATAAGCGGGAATCCAGTATTAAATATTTATGCAAGGGAATCCTTTATTGCCCGGGCAGGGGTTGGAGAGC
>JBAZPA010000080.1:0-6445 GCA_041648435.1 archaeon | reverse complement strand
ACATGACGGGCAATAACGCGTTGATACGCGGTAAACGCAATCGGTTCAAGTTGACATTGACTCTTTCCCGAAGCTTCGGGATTCCGTCACTCATAACGTAGCCTCCTGATAGAGTCGGTCATAAGTCACGATCATGACGTTGCGGTTTTCGATACCGATCCGAAAAAGTTGAAATATTTTATCAATGTCACCCGGTTTCTGGAATTGTCGGAAATCGAGGCGTTTCAGCCGGAACTGCTTATCAATGCGGTGACGCTGAAAAATACAATCGAGGCGTTTGACGCCGCGATTCCGTTTCTTCCGGCGAATTGCATGCTCTCGGACATCACGTCGGTAAAAAACGGCATTTATCAATATTACCAACGATCCGGCAGGCGATTTGTCTCCACGCATCCGATGTTCGGCCCGACATTTGCCAATATTCGCGACCTGCGCAACGAAAACGCCATTATCATCAGCGAATCGGATGAAGACGGGAAAGCCTTCTTCCGGAATTTCTACCAAAATCTCAAACTGAACATTTTCGAATATTCTTTCGAAGAACATGACGAGACGACTGCTTATTCGCTGGGAACGCCGTTCTCGTCGTCGTTGGTCTTTGCCGCGTGTTTGAAGAATCAGAAGGCGCCGGGAACGACTTTTAAAAAGCACATGGACATCGCGCGGGGTCTGCTTTCCGAGGATGATTTTCTGCTATCGGAAGTGCTGTTCAATCCCAAGACGCTCAAACAGATCGAGCGGATCAATTCGCAACTTGCCTATCTGACGCACATCATCCGCGGACGAGATTACGAAGAGATGAAGAAATTCCTCGACGGTTTGCGAGAAAATATTCGATAAATCTCACTATATAAATTTGGATATAATTTTACGTCGTCTTTTCTGATCACCCCATGATTTCATAGGATGTAATGCTTTCGACAGTAATGGCTCGGGCTTTTAGCCCCTTGAAAAGGCCCCTGTCTGCGTCCCGATAGGTCAGGACAGGCAGGCTGGTCAGACAACAACCCCGCCTAACCGATGTTAGTCGGGCAGGAATAACTAACTATCCCTCGTATTTGGAGTAAAAATCTGGGATGGAAAAGTTTTAAGGAAATATTTTCTTGACTTTACCCCCTAATTGTATATACTAATTCAGTAGCAAAGGAAATGACTACCAGGGAAAAAGGCTTGAAGAAGTGGAGTGTTTATTTTAGGGAAGGTACGTGGTCTCAAGAGGGTCAAAATGGTCCTCAAAAGGAGATTGGGGAAGTCATTTTGAATGCGACAAAGCAACCTATCTTCAGAAGGACAAAACCGTAATGAATAAAAACTATTTGTAGGAGGTAAATATGCAACTGAACGTTCCAATAAATCCCCGCCTGACTGCGTTACGCGGGCAGGCCCGCGCCTTTTATCGCTCGGTGTATGGCTTTGCGATTTCAGTGCGGGGTAAGGCCTCCTGACTCTGTCGGGATACGAACGAGTTGAAGTTACAAGAAAATATATGTAGTTTCAACCATGAAGATAACGAATAAAGGAAATACGATGCCCTCTGACAACAACCTGAAAGCCAAAACCGCAATATTCATGATCTTGCTGACTATAGTCGTCATCTGTGCCATATCCTGCCGGGAATTTCCAACCGAACCGGATTACAACATCTATCTCGCCGCAGAAGACGTCTTCTGCACTTCGGTAACACTCAAGGTCACTTTGCCGGATTCTGGGAACGTCAACCAGTTCGCGCTGGACAGGAACGATTCGACGATCGTCACGCTGACCTGCAACGATGACGACACACTGGTCACCGATGAAGACCTAACACCCGATACTGACTACACCTACCGCGTCCGCTTCCTGAAGGATGGCAAGACCAAAGCTGAATCGGAACCAGTCACCGTGCATACGATGTCTACCACAAGCCACGAATTCGTCTGGGAGATCGATACACTGGGTCTCTATGGCAGTAACCTAAATGATGTCTGGATCGTGGATGAGAATAATATCTGGGTAGTAGGATACATCCGTGTTGACGATCCCGATTCCTCCTTTGATGGCACTGGCCAGGAAACTTTCAATGCCGCAAAATGGGATGGAGAACAATGGAACCTAATGCGAATTATTAATTCGTCACCAGTTTTTAGCGTCTTGTATTTTAGGGAAGATGATATATGGATGGTATCCTATGGATATCCGGTTCACTGGAATGGAAATAGTTGGAAACTTTATCCATTCCACGATATGGGAATCGATGCCTCTGCTCTTTCTCTGTGGGGCACATCTTCGTCAAATCTGTACTTTGTGGGATTAGAAGGTTCCATCGTCCACTACGACGGCTCGACCTTTATGAAGATGGAGAGCGGAACACAAGTGGATCTTGTTGATATCCATGGGACGCCTGATAGTAAGCATGTGTTTGTTTGTGGATACAATTATATGGGCGAATTATCCGGACAGAGTGTAGTTCTGGAATTAAAAAATGGACAGTGGGAGCGTCTGTTATCATCAAGTGGATATTATGGCGATATTGAGAACGGTGATTATGGTCGGTATATGGCCGTACGGGTTTTCGGAAACATGGCATATTTCACGACGGGCGCAACTGACCTGTTAATGTTTAATTATAAAACCCGGAATTTGACTTATATCCCTAAGAATACCACAATTCTCGGTAGTAAGCAGTTAGAATCCATGGATGGCAATTACTTCAATGATATCATGTTCGTATCGCCATTAGATCTTGTTTTTCATTACAATGGCGCATCCTATTTTCAAGACAGCTATTTAAGAGACTCTTTCCCTTACGATTTGTACTATCTGAAAGTACGCCTAAAGGGTGACATAGCGGCGGTTTTCGGAACAACAATAATGAATGGATTCATTGCTATTGGGCATCGTTAAATGAAAACAAAACGAAGAAAGGACTTATTATGAAAACTTCAATCAAATTATCAATTTTTATGCTATTGCTACTATTTTTTTCGCCACGACAAATAATAGCTTCAGAAAATATCAAATGTCATCATGTTGGGATATATTTAAAAACAGGTCCATTCATTGCATTCAATCATGAAAACATACTAAATGAAGGGTGGGATTTTCTACCAACAGTCAGGCAGGATGCAATAGGCATATCCTTTGGTTTATACAAAAGAATATATTTTGGAATAGAATACAATCATAAGGCTTTTAAGGGTGCGCTTAAAAATGATTATGATGATTTAATTGCAAAGCAAAAGGGTATTAATTTTAACGATTTAGCATTTGATCTATATTGCCGGTGGAAATATTTCGTTTTACATTCAGGAATTGATCTTTATATTCTTGATGAAAAAATCAATGGAGTGACAGAATTTGGTATGAATGAGTTACAGATGAGAACTCATTTTCATCGAAATACTGGAATGGGGTGCCATATGGGTTACACATTAAAGTACCCCATATCTAATGAAAATATTACTATTGAACCATTTGTAGAATTGAATGATATTTTTGTATTTGGTGTATATAAAGGAATATTTGAGGATTATTACATGAAATGGGGTCGTTCGGCATTTTTTGGTGTATTAGTAATAAAAAATTTTTAAATACATGAAAAGAAAATTCATTGCCTTACATTTAGAGAGAGAGGTTTAACATGTTTAAAAAAACGATTTCGCGTACACGTATCATTTTTATTTTGACACTTTTCTTGCTTTCTTTTAGCAGTGTATTCCCATATAGTTATGGGACACACATGAATCACTACGATGCTATTCTTGCAAAATATCCCATAGGAACTCCTATTGGGGATTGTATTTCAACAAACAAAATATATTTTCTATATGGGAGTATTTTCCCTGACGCTCAATTTACTAATCAACTGAAAGAAAGTATGTTGAATCTATACGCACAGATCAAAAGTGAGACTGGCGTCACAGGTCTAACATACGAGATTAACCTTACTAATTTACCCGATTATGATTATCCGTTTGGTTTTGATACGCATGATCCCAAACATGCTTTCGAATTTGCTGAATTTATGTTACAAAAGTTTGTTCCTGGAGCCCCACTACCTCCAGGACCAAATCCAGGAAATAAAACACCAGTAGAAGGGAACCCCGCCCGTGGTGAAAAATTGGCGTTTGTACTGGGGTACTATGCCCATCTTTGTGAAGATATAATGTGTCATGATTTTTATGCATCGAGATTGACAGCCGAATCAAATTTAGGCGGGTTATCAATTCTTAAGACTACTGGTGATCAAATACCGGGTGAAATCGAAGCTGCTATTGAAATAATGACAGATTATCGGTTAGGAAATTCTGCTGTCAATCTTGTAAAACAAACTGTCTTCAATGACTTCTGGGTGAGAGTTGGCCAATTGGAACCGCCCTTTCCATTGATTGTTTATCAAACCGAAAGTTATATAGGTCTCAATCCAACAATACTTTTTTTTAAGGCATGTTTAGATGAATGGTATGCGCTGCACCCCAGCTATTTCCAGAATCCACCAATTAGTACAGACGGGCTTGAAGAATGTCTTCATTTATTTCGATTTTATAACAGATTTTATCCTGAATTGATTGGTTATGGATATTTTCCAGATAAATTAGCAGAATGGATTTCTACTCATATATGGTATTCACCTGGAGTTGATATTTTAACACTGATACCTTTTTTTGTAACTGATATCATAAGAGAACTTATGGTGGATAATGCTAATGGGCTCGCTTTAAAGGAAATAAAAGGTAAAGTGCTTGAATCAGAAAAAATTCTTTTTGGTATCATGAATTACAATATTGGTAAAGCCGACAATATTGTTTCTAGTCAATTAACAAAAGTGAATACAGATGAATATGCTTCTTATAAAAGTAGTAATATTTTTACCAATTCATCTTTTTTGTTGACACCATACAATAACACCTATAAACAACTTGGCGCTGTAGTATTTGAAGAGGTTGGCCCATCATCAAAGTGGTATTCAGATTGGGCGCCTTGGAATGAAAATTCATTTCGTTGGGGCATACAGACTTCGCTCAATCGTTACTTGCTCAGTGATTATGAAGCGTTGTCATCTATAGGAGTTTATGATTGCTATTTTACGGTAAATGGTTCAAGAATATCAGGCCAGAAGGTAAAATTTGAGGATATTGGAGAAAATAGTATTACCGCTGTCGCGGATCTCTATAATGTTTTCGACACATCCCCTGTTAACGTAACTTTAAAGGTTAAAGACACGAATGGTTACATTGTTGCTTCAACAACTTCACAAATAGATCAAGATCCGTCTCGGTATGGTTCATCGCCACGCAAACAGATTATCGTTACATTTGGTAAAGCTCAGTTAATTGAATCGGTCTCATCTGGTTTGACAATTGAATTATATTCAAATTCAAATGTCAAACCATTTTTCACAACGCTATGGGATCGATATGCAACCATTCCTTTGGTTGATCCAACACGAAAACTGGTATATAAATTATTTAGTACATATACTTACTGGCCATATTCGCTTTTATTTGAACAAAATGCGCCGCACATTTTCGCAACTACTAGCGATATTATGATTTTCGACCATTGGGAATCTTCATCCGCTGCTATCAATCGTATTCCAAATTATGTGCTTACCCTTGGCCCTAATAGCGAATATAAGTATCTTAGCATTCCTGCCGGAGCGGATATACAATGTGCCAATGGCTTCAAGATCGTCGTAGAAGCCGATGATGACGATTATGAAAACAAAGGCGTACTTGATTTGTCTTTGGCGACGGAAGCTAATCCGATCGTTTTCCGCTCCATGAATGCGAATCCTTCACCTGGAGCATGGAAAGGTATCGAATTCCGGAAAAAATCGCTGTGTACTTTCAATATAAAACACGTCAAGGTCTATGACGCAGAAGCGGGATTCTGTTTTACCGGCAATCCCGCTGATGAAACTTATACTTATCCGAAGATTAAGCATTGTGAGTTCAAGAATAATCAGGTCGGAGTGAAGTACAAAGATCAGGATCACTATGCCGCTGGCGGCGATCTTTATTTGTATGTTGACAGTTGTCGTTTTGAGAGTAATACCATTGGATTGGCCCTCGACAATACCGGTCGCATCGTGAAGCGTATTCGCGGAAATCAGTTTGTGGACAACGAGTACGGAATTTATGTTGAAGGTTATGCCAATAGTTATGTTTCGTTTTACAATGACACCCATTTCGATATCTGTAACAATACAATACTGTCTGATCAGGCGGATATCGGAATTGCCGCCATCGGCGCATTCTATGTCAATGTAGAAAGAAACGTCATTGATATCGGGAATACCGGCACAGGAATTTTAATCGGTAAACCACATTCTTACGGACTAGTGTCGTGTCATCCTTGTAATGTCGGATAAAGTCTCCTAAGTTTAATCCGTGCATCTTTTGAAGTAAACTGCCAATTTATTTTTGCATTCTTATTATTTCGGTGCTTTTGCCATGCTTCACAC
>JBAZPA010000079.1:0-6489 GCA_041648435.1 archaeon | reverse complement strand
AAATGGTTTTCGACGCGCAGAAAACCCTCATTATCGACAAAACTAATTCCGCATTGGAGTCCAAAAGCTCGGAAATCGCGAAGAAAATCGAGGAAAGGATTTCAAAGCTCAAGGAAATCGATTCAGAAATAAAGCACGACTTGGAAAAGGTCGAGAAGGCCAACGAAATGAACGCGCGCATGGCGACAAGCGTTTCGCTGAAACTCGAAGAAATCTCGAAAACCAAGTCCGAACTCGTGAGGGAAATGAATTCCGAGCTCATAAAATCAAAATCCGAACTGGAGGAATACAGGGGCCAGATTGAAGCGTTCCTGAAGGACGCGCAGTCAGGGCTTGTCGACATAGACCAGAGGCTGAACAGCACACTGCAATTGCAGTCGCGCATAGCTGAATCCGTTTTGAAGGAGGCAAGGGACAAAATCGACAAGCTCGCGCTCCAGAAAAACCAGCAATTGGAACAGCAATTGCGGAACCAGCTTTCCGAAGTGCTTGCGTTAAAGCAGAAAATCGACCCGCAAAAGCTTGAAAGCGAGTTCCACGATTTGTTCGCGCTGAAGGAAGTCGA
Source organism: archaeon (assembly GCA_041648435.1). Classification (GTDB taxonomy): domain Archaea; phylum Iainarchaeota; class Iainarchaeia; order Iainarchaeales; family JBAZPA01; genus JBAZPA01. Next base: position 5,924 of record JBAZPA010000079.1, on the reverse strand, counting down.
GTGGAACAAGCAGGTCCAGAACAAGATTGCGGAAATCGAAAAAATCAAGAAAGAACTGGATCCCACGGAACTGCTCGAAAAAATGCGCGATTTGGACCAGTTCAAGGGGCAGTTCGTTCAGGTTGTGGACAAAAGCATTGACGAAGTCAACGAACTGAAGGCGAAGCTCGAGGAATACCTGAAGCAGGTTAAGCCCCCAACGGCGCCGAAGCAGGAAAAGAAGAAAAAGCAAGTCCAGAATTCCAGCCAGATTCAGTGAATGGGCCTGGAGAGAATCGGACTCTCTGTCTCCACCATGTCAAGGTGGCGTCATACCAATAGACCACAGGCCCTCAGCCTTTTCTTCAAAAGAAAAGGCTGGCGAAAAGAATAACTTTTGCTCTGCAAAAGTTTGGCTGGCGAAAGAAATAACTTTGCTTCGCAGGGCTTCGGTTCAATTCCTTTTCCCCAGCCCCTTCGTCTGCGCGCAAGTAAGCCCTGACTTTCTGGCTTTCGCCTTTTTCGGTTTCGCCTCCGAGGAAAGTTTTTCCAGTTGCATGCACGCATTGCACTTGTTTCCTCCCGAAGTCGGGTTTCCGCACCCGCATTCCCCGAATTCCCGCATTTTTCCCTTCGCTGCCTTCTCGATGTAGGGTTTCAATGCAAGGTAATGCCTCAGCATCGCGAATTTCGTTCCCGGAAAGCTTTCTTCGGCTTTGTTTATCATTTCTCTGAAAAAATTGCGTTTCGCTTCCGAGGAATATGGGCAGCACTCCCCGTCATACGAATCAATTCCGTTCAGTGCCGCGTAAGCAATCACTTCGTTTTCCGGAGACTCGTACAAAGGCTTTATGCGCGGAACTAATCCAGCGTTGTTGCTTTTCACAATTGGCCCAAGGCTTTTCGCGCGCCCCAGGTCATTCATGAAAACGTTCATTGCAATGCTCTGGCACTCGTCATCCAGGTTGTGCCCTGTTGCCAGCTTGTCCGCCTTCAATTCCAGTGCAACCTTGTTCAGTATGCCGCGCCTGAACACCCCGCAGAAAGAGCACGAGGTTCCGAGACCGCGCGAGGAAACTGTTTTCATGATTTCATCCAGGCGCTTTCCGTAAACTTCCCTGAATTCCACTTTCTGCACCGGCACGTTTAATTCGGCGAGAAATTTTTCGGCTTTCTTCAGTGCCTTTTCCCTGTAACCCTGGATTCCCTCATCAATGCAGATTGCGGTCATTTCATTGCTTTTGCCGAACCTCTCCGCGAGGATTTTCGCGGTTGCCATCGAGTCCTTTCCGCCGCTCACCCCGATGGCAATCCTTTCCTTCGGCTTTATGAGGCCGAATTTCCTTATTGTCCTGTAAACCCGCCTTTCAAAGAAACGATTGAAGTGCCCGGCGCACAGCCGGTGGGGGCCGTAGGCGAGAAGCACTGCCGCGCGCTTTGCGCAATGGTCGCATTTTCCTAACGCTTCGGGTTTTGGGGCATTCATTTAAAATCCCTTTTATCCAATTATTTTTCCTGTAGAATCGGGGAGCATTCCTTTTTTTAACGGAATTAACCAACGTTTTTTCGGGTTGAACGAAATGTCTTTCGCAAAGCGCTTCAAGGAAACAATGCAGGCGGAATACTCGGGAAAGAAGTCAGCGGAAGCCGATTTCGGAATACTGCAGAAGGCGCGCCTGATCGAATACAGGAAGCCCACGCAGGCGATAGTGCGCCTCGAAAAGCCTTCCAACATCGTGCGCGCGAGAGAGCTTGGCTACAAGGCCAAGCAGGGAATAATCGTGGTGCGCGTGAGAATAAGGAAGGGCTCGGGAACGAAAACCAGGCCGAACAGGGGAAGAAGGCCCAAGAGAATGGGCGTGGAAAAGCTCACGAGAAAGCAGAGCATTCAGGGAATGGCGGAAGGACGCGCGTCCTCGAAGTACCCGAACCTTGAAGTATTGAATTCATATTGGGTGGGCGAGGACGGAAGGCACAAGTATTACGAGGTAATTTTAGTTGACCCGAGCCATCCGAGCATTTGCGCTGACAAGGATTTGAACTGGATTTCGTGGGGCAACCACCGCGGAAGGGCGGAACGCGGCCTCACAAGCGCGGGCCTGAAAAGCCGCTCAAGCGTAAGGCAGAAAGCCGGACGATAACAAAAGCATTTAACTGCAATCATCCAATTATTTGCTGATTCTCAATGCGCAAGTTTCCGGCAGATTTGGTTCAATTCGCGGATTTGAAGGAAATTTCCCTGCGCGCGCAGGAACTCGGGATTCCCGCGATAATTATCGCGCAAAACTTCGCTTCCGCGGAAAAAATAAGCGAATTGCGGAAGAAAGGCGAAGGCCTCGAAACCGAATTCAAATTCTGCCACGTATTGCAGGGCACGGATGCGAACGAATTCAACAAGTTCGGGGGAAAGGTGGATTTGCTTTGCGTCCGCGGAGGAAGCGTTCCCGCGAACAAGTTCGGGGTAACCCACAGGGATTCCGCGTTCCTCTTGGAGCCATGCACCTTCGGCCAGAACGCTTTTGACGCAAGCACCGCCAGAACCGCGGTTGAAAACAAAAAGCCGGTTGCGTTCACGTTCTCGCAGTTCCTCGAAGCGCGTCCCCTTCAGCAGGCCTTCCTCTTCCAGAACGCCTTGCTAGCCTTGAAACTGGTAAGGCATTATCGCGCGGAAGCATTGTTTTTTTCCGGCGCCAGAACTGTTTCGGAAATGCGTTCGTCGAAGAATCTCTGCGCTTTCGCGCAACTGCTGGGATTCGATGAATTGCAGGCGAGGAAGGCGTGCGTTGAGTCTCCGAAAGAAATTTTTGGGCGTTGATATGGCAAAGATGAAGCGGGAAATAAAAGTCGTCGCAATCGACTTCAGCGGGGTTTACTTCACATGGAATCAGGAAAGGCACATTGACGCGCTGAGCGCCGCGACAAGTTCGCCTAGGGAACTCGTGGTGAAATCCTTTGGCAAGGACCTCAGGGAACTCAACCTCGGAAAAATCACGGACAAGCAGTACTGGGATTCTTTCTGCAGGAATATAGGGAAGAACGTGAGCCACAAGAAACTGGACCGCATAACTCAGGCGCAATTCAAACCCATCAAGACAGTCATGAGGCTTATCGCAAAACTCCGCAGGCGCCATAAAATCGTGCTGTTCACCAACCAGAGTTTGATGCTGGACAGGCTCAACGAAAAGCACGGCTTTTACAAGAACTTCGACCTCGTGATAAATTCCTCGAAAGTGGGGATGAGGAAGCCGGACAGGGAAATGTTCGCGCACCTGCTCACGGAAACGGGCGCGAAGCCTTTCGAGGTACTTTTCATTGATGATTACGCGCCCAACATCGAGGCAGCGAAAAAGCTCGGATTGAACGCGATATTGTTCACAGGCTATTCTGATTTAGTTGGGGAAATAAAAAAGGCAGGAATAAGCCTCGATTAACGTTAACCCGTTAACTTTTTATTCTTCGCTTGACGGAATTCCTTAATGCTCGCGCTGTTTCTGGAGCACCTGTTATCCTTCGACCTCGGCTGGATTCTGGGCCTACTTCTGAACAACTGGCTGTGGGCGTTCATATTCTTGGCCGTGAGCTATTTTTTGTTCGGCCAGAAGAAGTTCATTGCCGGATTCTTCGTGCTCACAATCCTTCTCTGGTCCTTCCTTGATTTCAACAAGATAACCGGCCTCGGGCTCCTCGACCCCCAGTTCATAATGCTCACAATACTGGCGATGATAATAGTGGGGCTGTTCGTGGAGAACACCCCTGGATTGAGCAGGCACTTCGTTTTCATTTCCTCCGCGAGGTGGGTTTTCGTGGTGATAATGTACAACGTGTTCCTGAGGTAATGTGCAAATGATCCTGGGGTTTTGAAATGGTTTTATTCAAGTCTCTTCTGCAGGCGGGCGTGATTGCGGCATTGCTTTACTTCTTCACGCTTTACGCGCAGGCGCAGGGAATGGATGTTTTCACCCCCGCATTCTTCACCCTCGGCGGAATCTTCATCACGGTTATATTCATCCTCCTCAATTTCACGCTCATGTGGAACTGGGAATGAGGCGGAAAAGCGAAAATAGAAAAACTGCTTGCGACCTAATTCTTGCATGCCCCAGTTCCCCAAGGAAACCCTCGCGAAGAACGCGAAGGGAAAGGAGGAAGCCCGAGTTCTCGCGGAGCGCGGAAAGTACGTTTTGTATTCCTACGCGGAACCGGAAAGCGGAAAGGAAGCCGATGCAGGAAAGCGCTCCCTGATTCTCGAAAGCCAAAGCGGGAAACGCGAGCACTATTTCATAATTCCGATTCAGGGCGGAAGAAACCTCCTTTTGAAGGAAAAAAATCTCGGCGAAGGAAAAAAGAAAATCTGGAATCCGGGTTCCGGAAAGGCGGAGAGTGAATTCGAATGACTCAGGCGAAAATAGCGAAGAAAACCCTGAACCCCATTCCCTCCAGCCTGAGGGGAAAGAAGCGTTACCTGCTTTTCGAATTCAAGAGCGCTTCGCGGATTCCGAAAAGCGCCGCGGAAAGCGCCTTGCTCTCCGCATTAATGCGCCTGTACGGAAGCGTAGGAACAGCGAAAATAAAGCCGCGTCTGATGCGCTTCAATCCGAAAAGCGGAAAAGGAATCCTGAGGTGCTCGCTTGAAGGATTCAACGAGGCAAAGGCGGGAATAATTTTCGTGCAGGAATGCCAGAACCAGGGCGTTTCGCCGCGGCTCCTGAAAGCATCGGGTTCCGTGAAAAAGCTCCGCCCCTTATTGGAATGAATGCGTTGCCTTCGCCCCCAGCGTAGCTTTATATTAATTATCCTTATATATAGACTACGAACCTGAGACAAAGAAATCAAACGGAGGTTTTCTTTTGTATCCTTCTTCAAAAAGCGCGGCATACGACAGGGTTTCGACGATGTTCAGCCCTGACGGCAGGCTCTACCAGGTCGAATACGCCTCCAAGATCGTAGGGCAGGGAACGCTTGGAATAGGAATAATTTACGATAAGGGGGTTCTGTTCGGCGCCGACAAAAAGATTACGAGCAGGCTCATAATACCCGATTCAATAGAGAAGCTTTTCAAGGTCGACCAGCACGCCGCGGCGGTTTCCGCGGGGTTGGTGGGGGACGCAAGGCGCCTCGTTCAGTTTGCGCGCGAGAAAAGCCAGGAAAACCAGATTTATTACGATGAACCGATTCCGATTGAAACCCTCGTAAAGGAAATCTCGGGAATATTCCAGTCATACACGCAGTACGGCGGAGTCAGGCCCTTCGGGGTTTCCCTCATTGTGGGGGGAGTTGACGACACCGGCCAAAGGCTCTTTGAATCAGAGTCATCGGGGGCACTGGCAGAATACCAGGCAATAGCAATAGGAAAGGGAAGGAACGATGCAATGGCATTGTTCGAAAAGGACTACAGCGAAGGCCTGGGTCTTGACGATGCAATAAACCTGGGGCTCAAGGCGCTTTCAAAAGGGCTTGACGAAAAAGAAAAATTGAGCCCCGAAAGGCTTGACTTTGCATTCGTTGATGAAAAAAGGGTCTTCCAGAGGGTTTCAAGGAACCAAGTCAAATCTTACCTTGGAAAGAGCTTCAAGTGAGGTGGATTCCCCCCACAGTTTTTCGGGGCAATTTCGAAGCCAAGAGGGAAAGCAATGGTAAAGGTAGAGGAAGCGGTAATTGCAAGGCTTGAAAAGAACGGCGAAAAATTCGAGCTGCTCGTTGACCCGGACCTCGCAATGGAACTGAAGAAAGGCGCAAAAGTGAATTTCGACGAATTGCTCGCAATCGACAGGGTTTTCAGGGACGCGAGAAAGGGGGACGAAGCTTCAACGGAAACAGTGGGAAAAATTTTCGGGACGCAGAACATTTCCGCGATCGCAACGCAGATAATAATCGAGGGCGACGTCCAGCTCACGACCGACCAAAGGCGGAAAATGCTTGAACAGCGGAGAAAGGAAGTGATTTCATTG
>JBAZPA010000078.1:0-6531 GCA_041648435.1 archaeon | reverse complement strand
ACGAAATGGACGAAGAAATGCGCGAAAAGCTTCTGGAGCAGGTAAGAAGCGAGCGCGAAGCCTTATTTTCGGAACTGCCCATGCTCGAGAACCCGCGCAGGCTGCGCGAGAGCGCGGTAAAACTTGACGATTTGGTTTCCGCAATCGAGGAAATAATCTCGAAGTCAAAGGCAAAGCGCAATACCGGAAGAATCCTTGCCCCCGAAGAACTGAAGTTTACGGTTCCGATGCCCACAATCGACCTAGAAAAGGAAACCGAAAAGTTGTGGGAAAAAATTCAGGCGAACATCGACGCTACGGGAACCGTGCTGTTTTCCACTCTCACAATCGGCGCTAACGCAATGCAAATCGTGGCTTCGTTCATCGCGCTCCTGTTTTTGGTCAACAGGGGAAAGGCCAACGCATTCCAAGAGGAATTCTTCGGTGAAATATTCGTGACTGTTGCGGGAACCGGGCCAAACTGACGGTGCACTGAATGCCCAAAAAAAAGCGCGGCAAAGCAATCCTCAAAAGCCTTCCAAAGGAGGAGAGCACAGGAACAGGTTCAACCATAAGGCAGGTAATCCTCGGGGGGCAGGACGGCCTAGTCAACGTGCTTGGAATTATTCTTGGAGTGGCGAGCGCCACGTCAAATATCGCGCTGGTCCTGATTTCCGGAGTGGCGGCAACCCTTGCCGAAAGCATTTCAATGGCGGCAGTGGCGTATACTTCTTCGAAGGCCGCAAAGGAATTCTATGATAACATGGAAAAGAAGGAAAGGCAGGAAATGAAGGAGGTTCCCGAAACCGAGCAGGCCGAAATAAGGTATATTTACTATCACAAGGGCTTCCGCGGGAAGTTCCTTGAAAGGATTGTTCGCAGAATAACCTCGAACGACAAAGTATGGTTAGAGGACATGATGCTTCAGGAATTAAGGATGACGGAAACCCAATTCGGGAGCCCGCTCCGGGAAGCAACGGTTGTAGGAATAAGCTCTCTCGTGGGCTCAATCCTGCCATTGATTCCTTTCGTTTTATTGCCGATTAAAGCCGCGATAATAGCTTCCGTGGTTTTTTCCGCAATAATTCTGTTCGCGGTCGGCGCGGTAAAGAGCCGCTTCACTATGGTGAAATGGTGGAGGAGCGGAGCGGAAATCGCTGGAATAGGGATTGCCGCGGCAATAATAGGATACGTCGTCGGAATGGTGCTCGGCGCGACCATAAAGGTATAATTCATTTTTTCCCTTTTGTTTTTACCAGATTGTTTTCCGGATTAGTGTGATTGTACTTTCCGAGTATTTCGTCTTTCACCATGTTGAACGCGTCTTCGATGTCCACTCCGAGCTGGTTCGCGAGCCTGCATGTTGCAAAGAACAGGTCGCCGATGCCGTCCTTGAAAATCATTTTGTTTTTTCTCACGAATTCGGAGCGCTCCTTTTCGTTTTTGTAGCGCAGATGCTGGCTCATTTCAATCAGTTCCTCGTGCAGGTGGTCGAATTTGTCTATGTTCGGGCTGTCCTTCCACTTGTTGCGCAATGCGAATTCCTTTACGAGTTTCTGCGCTTCCGCGATGCGCGTTATTTTTTTGCCTTTTTCAGCCATTGAAAAGCCTCAAAGCAGTTCCTGAATCCTTTCCTTGAGCGCGGGCTTGGGCATGAATCCCATTATTCTGCCGCTTTCCTTTCCGTTCTTGAAAACAATCATGCAGGGAATGCTCATCACCTCGAATCGCGCCGCGATTTCCTGATTCTCGTCCACGTTGAGTTTTCCGAAGCGCAATTTGCCCTTGAATTCCTTGTCCATTTCCTCGAATACGGGGCCGAGCATCTGGCAGGGGCCGCACCAAGACGCCCAGAAATCAATTACGCAGGGCGTCTTTTCCTTTATGAAAGAATCGAATTTTTTTGGGTCCAAAACTTCCGGCATTATTCTACCACCTGAAACAAAATGGGGCAATTACTTTAATTTCCTTTTGTTTATTTCCGCGACGCTGTCCATGAACGCCCTGAGGGAGCGCCTGAAGGACGCGAGTTCGGATTTGCTTATCCTGCCCTCCTTCAGGAGAAACATGAATTCAAGCATTGTGGCATGATGTTCCGGCATGTCTTCCGCCACCATTTTCTTGAGGACCCTGAAAAGGTCTATTATCTGGCTGTGGCTGAGGCCTGAAAGGACCTTTGAGCCCTGCATTGCCTCGAGGAAGCGCGTTTCCATTGCCTCGACATTCTTTTTTGACAAGCCCAATTCGGTTTTCCCCGAATCCGTGATTTCATAAACCTTCTTTTTCCTGCCCTTCATCTGCACGGACTTGAGGCGAATCATTTTTTCGTTTATGAGCTCCTCAAGCATGGGGTAAAGCGAGCCGGGCGAGGGCTTCCAGTATGCGCAGGTCATTCCCGAAATCCTTTCCGCAATCCCGTAGCCATGCATGGGGCGCTCCAATAGCGCGTTCAGTACCATGTGCTTCAATTGCCCGCGCAGGGGATTCATTTCAGTCATATAATATTTCACTTCACTCGTAGCGCAGCGCCTCAACAGGGTCCATTTTGGAGGCCCTTAGGGCGGGATAAAATCCGGAAATCATTCCTACAGCCATCGCAAAGGCAAGCACGCCTATAACGAGCTGCCAGGTGAGGGAAACGTTTATCTGGGAACCAAGCGAAACCGAGGCGATTGAAATCACGATTGAAACAAGGAAACCCAGGACAACGCCTATTGCCCCGCCGACCAGTCCTATGAGGCCGGATTCGACAAGGAAAATTGAGAGGATCCTGCTGTTTGTGGCGCCGATTGCCTTCATTACCCCTATTTCGCGCGTCCGCTCCATTACTGACATGAGCATTGAATTCATTATTCCTATGCCTCCCACGAGAAGCGAAATTCCCGCGATTCCCACGAGGAAAAGGGAGATTACTCCGAGAACGCTTTGGATTCTTTCAAGCACCTGTTTTGAGGTCGTGACAGTGAATGTTTTTTCACCGTACTTTCTGTCGAAGTACGCTGTTATCCTGTCCGCGGCGTCCTGAACGTTGTCCTTGCTCGTGCTCCTGACCAATGCGAACAAAGGCTGGCTGTCGGGAAAAACCTGCTTGAACGCCCTGTCCGTGGCAAAAATCGTGTTGTTCACGTTGGGCCCGCCGCCGAAACTCGAGGATGTTTCCTTCGCGATTCCCACAACAGTGAATTTCTTGCCGCTTATGAGAAGAGTGTTCCTTATTCCGACCGGGTTCTTGAAGGCGTCCTTCGCCAGGGTGCTTCCTATTATTATCGCATAAGTGTCGCTTGCATCGAGCGCCCTTCCCTCCCCTACCTCCACGAAGCCCACGTCGCTGAAAAGCCGGTAATCGCGCGGGTCAACCCCTAAAAGTGAAACGGGAATCGTTTCGTTGCGGAATTTTGCGGTGCTCGAAACGGTTTTAACAGGAAACACGGAGTCGATTCCAATCGTGTTCCGCATTCTCGTAATGTCGGTATCCGAAAGACCCTGAATCTGGCCCGAAGACGGCATTCCTCCGGAACTCATTCCATCTGAAGAAGAGCCTCCGCCAATGTTTACTGCAACGAAAATCGTGTTCGAGCCTAGCTTCTCGAATTGCTGGGTAACCGAAACGTTGAGGCCTTCGCCGATTGAAACAAGGGCAACGATTGCGGCTATGCCTATTATTACGCCAAGAAGGGTAAGGTAGGTCCTTATCCCCTGATGGCGGAGGTTTTCCACCGCAACCGAGAGCACTTCAAGCCTTGACATTCAATTACCCCAAAAAACGGAGGCAAATCACTTGCGCTTTGCCTTTCCCTTTCTTGCAATGAGGAATGCCGCGGCGACCACGATTATCACCACTATGACTGCCACAAGCCACGGAAATCCGCCTGACTGCGAGTTCTGGTCCTGCGAAGAAACAGAAAACGCGAGGCTCTTGCTTGCGGTGCTTTCATTGAACTGCGGGTCACGGTAATGCACCGCGACTTCGACGGGATAGCTTCCTGGCTTTGCCCCGCTGGCCAAGGTGAAAGTCGACTTGAAGGTGGTTGAATCATCAGATTCGAGGGTTCCGATGAATATTTTTGAGTCCGAAACCGCTTCTGCAGAACCGGATTTCAGTTCAACCACGATGTTTTTCGCGGCGGCAGGGCCGGCATTGTATATGTTAAAGCCTACCTCGAACTGGTTCGGGTTCAGGGCATTCTGCTTTACGGAATCCACCACCACGTCCACGGCTGGAAGCACTTTCACGTTCACGCCGACATATCTTGTCGCGGAGTACGCGCTTCCGTTTTCGTCTTCCCAGCGCAACTGAATGGGAATTGTGTAGGCTTTGGATTCCGCGCTTCCGCTTGCGACCAGTTCAAGCCTCGCGATTCCGGTTTCCCCTGTGTTTACCGAGCTGATGTAATCCTGCGTGGGGCCCAAAACGCTTATGAGCCTTTCAACCACGACTCCGGTAGTGGTAACTGTCCTGTCCTCGATTGTTCCGACAAGGATGTTCACCGCTTTTGAGTTGCCCGTGTTCTTTATTGAAAGAGCCAGCTCAAAGGGTTTTCCGGGAACAAGTTCGGCCATCGGGCTTTCAATTAATTCCAGGCGCGGGTTCTGCGCCACAACGCTTATTGTTATTTTCTCGGAGCGGAAGTAAACGCCGTTGTCCCCGATTTTTGCGGTTATCGAGTAATCGCCGTTCAACGCGGTTTTATCCACAAAAATCCTGTATTTTATCAGGGCGGACTGGTTTGGCAAGAGATTTCCGATGCTTTTCTGCAGTGAATCGTCGGCGCCTATTGAAAACGGGTAATTCGTGCGGTTGCTTTCCGAGTCAGAAAGGTCAAGCGAGAAAATCACGTTCTGCGCCAAGAAACTCGAATTGTCCTTGGCGTGAATCCACAAATCAAACCATTGCCCCGGCTTTACGGGAGTGGGATAATAATTTATTGAATCGAAGCCCACGTCCGCTGCCCTCGCCAGCGGGGTAGCCACTGCAACCACAAACAGCCCCACGATAACCCATATTGGAATCATTCCTTTCCGCATTTTTTCCCCTCCGTTTTTTGAGAATAACCGCAATCCCCGATTTTCATTGCCTGTACGCCGACTTTGCGCGCTTATGGTGATTTTTTCCTTTCTCGATTTCCACTATTTTTCCGTCCTTCAGGTGAACTATCTTTTCCGCGCGCTCCGCGACATACCTTTCGTGAGTTACAATCATTATTGTTTTCCCGTGCCTCGAATGGAGGTCGTTAATCAGCTCCAGGACGTGCTCTCCGCTCTGCGAGTCGAGGTTTCCCGTGGGCTCGTCGCCCACGATTATGTCCGGGTTCACCGCCAGGGCGCGCGCGATTGCCACCCTCTGCTTCTGGCCCCCGGAAAGCTCCGGAGGCTTGTGGTTCATCCTGTCCCCAAGGCCGACCTCTTCCAGCGCCTTTGCCGCGATTTCCTTGCGCTGGCCGATTGGAACATCGTTGAACCACAACGGAAGCATCACATTCTCCAATGCCGTCATGCGTGGAATCAGGTTGAAGGTCTGGAAAACGAATCCGATTGTCTGGCCCCTGATGCGCGCCAGCTCGTTATCCGTCATTTCCGAAATGTCCTTCCCTTTTATGAACACTTCTCCGGAAGTCGGCCTGTGAAGGCAACTGAGAACGTCAAGCAAGGTCGTCTTGCCGGAGCCGCTCTGGCCCGTAATCGTGACGTATTCGCCGCGCTTTATCGCGAAGTCCACGTTGTCGAGCGCGAAAACCCTGTTCTCGCCCATTTCGTAGAGCATTGAAACTTTCCTCGCCTCGATAACGGATTCTGACAAAAGATTTCCCCCGACTTTAACCTATCTGAAGCGATATATTAGGGGAGATTGGTTTAAAAACGGTTCGGGGGCGGGGTCAGAATTTTTTGCCCAAAAATTCGCCGACTGCCCTGTTTATTTCCTGGATTATCTCCGGATGGAACCTGTAGTCGTGCCCGGAATTCACTTCGTACAGCTGCTTTGGAGCGGCTGATTTCTCATAAGTTTCCCTGACCGATTCCGGAAGTACAATATCATCTTTCGTGCCCAAAAAGTAAAGCTTTGGTTTCGCGCATTTGGAGAGCGCGTTCAGCATATTGTATTTGACCGAATCCTCAAAATAGCTCAACGGCAACTCAAACTTCTTCCTGCCACCCGATGGAATATCGCGGTAAGATATCTCAAAGCCGTTTTTTATATTCCATTCTATTTTGCTGGGCCGTGAATTGGACATCGCGGCGATGATGTGGGTAACGTGTTCGTTCCGCGTGCCGGCGAGCATCGCCATGCTTCCGCCCCTGCTGTGCCCCATCAGCACTGTCGGTTTGTTGCCGAAGTGCGCAATGAGCTCGTTGATGGCTTTCAGGTAATTCGTCATTGTGTAAATCTCAATGTTTCCGGGACTTTCCCATGTTCCCGGCGGGTCGAAAGAGAGCGCGAAGTAGCCTTTTGCCGCAAGATAGTCGACGTGGCTTCGCATGTGCGGGTAATCTTTGGTGTCGAGCCTTCCCGGCAATAACAGCGCGAGCTTCTTCGCGCCCGGTTCCCCCCGCACG
>JBAZPA010000077.1:0-6536 GCA_041648435.1 archaeon | reverse complement strand
TCGTTATCGAACGGTTTTTCGATGAAATCGTAAGCGCCGAGTTTGATCGCGCGGACGGCGCCGGAAATTTCCCCGAATGCGGTGATGATGATGACGATCAATCCGGCGTCTATTTCCGGTTTGATCGCTTCGAGCACCTGCCAGCCGTCCATTATGGGCAAATTCATATCCAGCAGGACGCAATCGGGACAGACTCTGTGAATCTGATCGACAGCAGATTTTCCGTCGCCCGCCATATAGCAGTCGTAACGGTTGTTAGTGAGCAGTTCGGCGATATTTTCCCTTGTATCGACAGTGTCTTCTACAATTAAAACTGACGGCATAAAATCCTCAAATTCGATTTATATTTTCTTTTCCTGTTTAACTGGAATCATGATCTGAAAGGTTGTGCCTTTTCCGACCTCGCTGGTGACCTCGATGTCGCCGTCGTGAAATTTGATGATTTCACGTGCATAGGTCAGGCCGAGTCCGAACCCGGCAGGCTTCGATGTAAAGAACGGTTTGAAAATATTTTTAAGATTACTTTCCGAGATTCCCTCGCCGGTATCTTTAATGGCGAAGGAAACCATTTTCCCGGCATTTTTCAAACAAATGTCGATATTGATTTCCCCGTCGCTTCGGATTGCTTCGACGGCGTTGTTGATAATATTGTTGAACACCTGAATCAGACGGAATTCGTCGCCTTCAAAGGAGACGAATTTGGGATCTTTGTTGACGACGATCTGAATCTTGCGATCTGCGCCGGCTTTTTGGGTGGCATAAGCGGTCAGTTTGTCGATGAATTCGTCTGCGTCGATTTGATTGACCTTGAACTCCAGTTGTGTCGTGAAATTGTAAAGTTCCCTGATGACACGGTTGCAGACGTCCGTGTTTCGGTTGATGATCTCCATGTGTCTTTTAATATTCGGGATTTCGCCATAGTCGGGAGAGGAAAGAACGAGTTGCGCGGAACTTTTGATGCTTGCCAGCGGATTTTTAATTTCGTGAGCGATTTTAAGAGTGACCTCTTTCAGGCTTTCGCGCTTTTGGTTTTCGGCTCTTTTCAGATTCTCTTCGGCTCTTCGGAGATTTGTAATATCTCTTCCGATCCCGTGGATACCGACGACGTCGGAATGATTCCAGATGGGACGAAAGCGGAGCCAGAGGATTTTCCGAACACCGTCTTTCGGCAGCACTTCGATTTCGATACCGGCAGATTGACCGTGTGCAACTTTCATGAAATTATGCATAAGCCGGAAGCGATGTTCGGGTGCGATAATTTCGGTCGGGTTCATTTTCAGGAGTTCATCTTTCGTGTAACCGATCAAAGATTCGAGGAAAATATTGACGGACGTAAAATTTCCTTTCACGTCGGATGTCCAGATTGCGTCATTGGCGTTTTCGAACAAATCCCGGAATTGTTCCTCACTGACGCGGAGGTTCTCTTCGGTCAGTTTTCGGACTTTGATTTCTTTTACCAATTGCTGGTTTGTTTTGTTGAGTTCAACGGTGCGCTCCCCGACGAGAATTTCCAAATCTTCCTTGGATTGTTTGAGGATTTTTTCAGCCTCTTTCTGGTCGGTGACGTCGCGGGAATATATGGCGATGGCGTTGATGCCGCCTTCGGAGTCAGTGATGGGATAAATGAAGTGAGCAAGCGTGCGATTGTTAGATATATCCTCGAACTGTACAGGCTTTCGCGATTGGATACATTTTTGGAAATTTTCTTTACGTTGAGAAAGCCTTGCAGGTGGATTGAAGCCGAAAATAGACAATCCGATAAAATCCTCCGTTTGCTGACCGGGTTTGCCGATCATATCAAGAAGTGGCGCGTTAATAGCGAGAATTCGTCCATCAGGTGAGAGCAACATGGCTGAATCGGGTGGCGCGTTCAGCAATGCGCGAGTCGTGCGTTCACTGTTTTGCAAAGCGTATTCGGTGCGTTTTCGTTCGGTGATTTCATTGAGAAGATCTTCATTCGTCTTTACGAGTTCGGAGGTTCGTTCGATGACGCGCTGTTCCAGTTCGTCACGGGCAACCTGCAAGGCTTCCTTCTTTTCATTCAACTCAAGCGTACGCTCTGTGACTGTATTTTCGAGTTCTATTTTCTGCCGTTTAATGGCAAGCAGGCGCATCCAAAAAATCCCAAATACGATCAGTCCCAACAACAGGGTTGAAGTAATTTTAAACCACCATGTTTTCCAGTACGGAGGCTTGATAATTACGCGGACGGAAAGTTGCTGTTTGCTCCAGACGCCGTTCGCATTGGCGGCTTTTGCCCGAAAGACGTAACGCCCCGGTGGAACGTTCATGTATTGCACAATCCGGTTGTATGTTGGCGGATTCCAATCTTTTTCGAATCCGTCTAAATAATATGCAAATTGGTTTTTATCCGGATCGATAAAGTCTAAGTGTGAAATTTCAAAAGAGAAAATCTTATCCCGATGTGAGAGTCGGAGATTTTTAGTAATCCAAAAGGCGCTATCCGCGTTGATTTCTTTATTGAAAATTCTGAAACTTGTTAGATAGACCGGCGCAGTGTTTTCGTGTTTAATGATTTCCTGCGGATTAAAATAGACAAGACCATTGGAACTGCCAATCAGGAAATGACCGTTTTTCAAGCGGGTAATATCACCGACGTTTACATGAATCCCGTAGTTTTGCTTTTCTGGTATAATTAAATGACTAACGAGGTTATCATTTTCATCGAAGTTAGTGCAGGACAAGTTTGGAATGTTGAATTTGGTCAGCCCTTTATGGGTCAATAGCCATAAATTGGAAAAATCATCTTCGGCAATATCGATAATATCCGAGGATATCAATCCGTCTTTTTCTGTGAACCGGGTAAAATCGTTGGTCTTTTCGTTGAATCGACATAGTCCGCCGGCGATCGTACCCACCCAGATATTTTTCTGTTTGTCCCGGAATATCCGTGTGATCATGTGATTCGGAATCGAATTGAACTCTTCCGGACTGTGGTGGTATTCCCGAATGAACTTCTTCTTATTCTTGTCGAAAATGCGAATGCCATATTCATAGACGCCGATCCAGAGATTACCATTTTTATCTTCGCAAATCGTATTGATGGTGTTGGGATCGACGCCATTAGTCGGCGGGGTTACGTATGACCAGTACTTGTTGGTCTTCGGCTGGAATTCAATCAGACCGCCGGTGTAACTGCCTACCCAAAGCGTTTCGTTATTGTCTTCATACAGGGTCGTGATGAACTGTAAATTTTTCTTGTTCTTGTTAGGAATAGCAAATTGGAAGGGGTAATGGAAAAAACGCTTTGTCGGCGGATCGAATCGGTTTAATCCTATTAAGGTACCCACCCATAGATTTCCCAGATGATCTTGTAATAACGACGTAATTTTGTCCGAGTTGATACTGAGAGAATCCCTTGGGTCATGTTTAAAGTGGTGGAACTGTCCCGACCTCATATCCCAGCAGTCTAATCCTTTTAAGGAAGTACCTATCCAAACGGCGCCGTTTTTATCCTCTATGATTTGTTTGATGCGATTATCGGCGAGGCTATTCGGTGAACTTTTATCAGAATGAATGGCGATAAATCTGTTTTTCGAGCGGCTCTTGAATAGACCTTTGTTCGTATTCCCGATCCAAATCGTTCCGCCGTTGTCAATGTACAATGCCTGTATATGGTACAAAGTAATTCCGAGAAACGGGCTATTCTTGCTCGCGGAATTGTAGATTGTGCCGGTTTTCTGATCCAGCATGCTTAAACCGTTCGTTGTATTTCCAAACCAAATAGTACCAGAGGCATCTTCTGAAAAGCATCGGATACCGTTTTTCTTGTTTGGGGCGTTTTTGACTGGTGGATTGGAAAACGTCTGGAAAGATTTTGTTATCGGATCGTAATGGTAAAAATATTTATCCCGGCTACCAAACCAGAAGCCATGCTTTCTGTCTTCATAAATTACCCAGATATTTTTATCATTTACATACTTAAATAGTTCTTCATTCACTAATTCGATCCGATCGATCGCCGGCTTATACTGATAAAGTCCTTTTCCTGCCACAATCCAGAGCCTGTTTTGGGAATCCTTGAACACCTGATAAATGGCTTTCATGTCGCTCTTAGACTCGTCCGGGAGAAAATAACTTCTCTTTGTTTTGGTTCGAATATCAAATCGAATGATGACATTTCCAACGTGCATCCATAGGTCATTACTGTCGCCTTCCAGAATGTTCATGATAAATGTAGTCTGCGTCTTACTGGTTTTTGTGACAATTTTGTAGTTCGTGAAAGTCTCATTCTTTCGGTTGAATTTCGATAGATAACCATTGCTGGCGCCAACCCAGAGGCCGCCGTTTCGGTCTTCCATGATGCTGATAATGCGGTTACCCGGGATGCTTGTCGTATCGTTTTCGAGATGGTAAAATCGTTTGAATTCATTGCCGTTGCAACGATAAAGCCCATTGAATGTCGTCAGCCACAAAAATCCGAATCGATCCTGAAAAATGGAGAGAACGCCGATGTTTTTGATATCCTCTCCGAATGGAATGTTCTCGAATTCAATTGGTTCTGTAATTTGGGAAAATACGCTGGTAGCGACGAACATTATCCCGAGAAAAACTGCGATTTTTTTCAGTAAATATTTATTGGGAAGCGGATTTCTCTGGCTGTAATTCATTCCGGGAATTGCTTTTCAACCGTGGGTTTGGGGTTCAGCTTATTTGAAATCCTTACGCAGATATTCATCATGTCAAACGTAATTTAATGATTAATCCGATGATGTAAATATGAAACTTGGGGAGAAGTTGTCCGATGCGACGATTGATGAAAACCGTTGTATTTTCTGGACAAGGTTTCTATATTCAACCGATTTTTAAAATGAAAGGTGCACCGATGAAATTAAGATACTTTTTCATAGCGTTAATTTTGGCTGGAACGACCACTCTGTTCGCAGGCGATCTGTTCTTTAGTGAATATATCGAAGGTGCTTCTAACAACAGGGCGATTGAAATTTATAATGGGACAGGGAGTGATGTCGACCTAAGTGCTTATTCAATAAAGCAATCTTATAACGGAACAGGCTGGGGTGCGGTGGGCTCCTCTTATTGTCTTCCTTTAACAGGAACCTTAACGAATGGCGATGTTTATGTTATTTGTGCTAGTGATGCCGCAGCGGGAATAACCAATGCTGCTGATCTAAAAATTACTTATGGGACAGGAGTGGGACAAAAAGTAATTTTTTTTACTAGTAATGATGCGATGGGTTTATTCAAAAATGATGTCCTTGTTGATGTGATCGGAGTAGAAACCGAAGTGCTATCTAGCAATACGGGATGGTCAGTTGCAGGAATTGACAATGGTACGTATGATCATACTTTGGTACGGAAACCAACAATAACATCAGGTAATAGCAACTGGACTGCTTCTGCTGGCACAGATGTGAATAATTCGGAGTGGTTAGTATATCCGAAAGATACTTTTACTTATCTTGGCAGTCACTCCACCTCTTCGGGGGGAAATATAAAACCACTATCCGATGCTGGTAAGGATCAGGTTGTTGCACTATCAAGTGTTGTGATCCTGGATGGATCAAGTAGCGCCGACCCGGATGGTAATATTGTTACTTATTCTTGGCTCCAGATAAATGGAGAAAATGTTACCCTAACAACTCCATTACAAGCAATAACTCAGTTTACTGCACCATCTAGTGAGACAAGTTTAATTTTCGAATTGACGGTTACCGATGATAGCAGTGCTACAGACAAAGATACGATCATTGTATCTGTAGTCGATGATTCGCCATCTAAAATTTTTATTAGTGAATATGTGGAGGGTACTTCATACAATAAATATATTGAAATTTATAATGGAGGCGATGAATCTCTAAATCTGACTACGGCCGGTTATGAATTAAAAATAAGTTTCAATGGTTTAAATACTTTTTCTGGTTCGTTCAGCGATTGGGGAACTAAGGCGGATATTCCGGCTGGAGGTGTTATTGTCTTAGCAAATTCACAAGCAACGGCGTATTCATCGCCTGATATCGTCGCTCCTTATTCCACTTCTTCACCTTTGAATTTCAATGGTAACGATGCCATCGCGCTTTTTAAAAATAATTTCCTTGTGGATTTAGTGGGCGTTCCAAATTCTGATGCCGATATAATCAAAGATGTTGATCTTCGCCGGAAAAATTCAATCACAAGTCCAAATCCAATTTTTAATTTGAATGAATGGGATCAGTTCGTAGATACTGACATCTCGAATCTCGGTATGCACTCGGCGAATCCGAACGCGCCCCAGATTTCCCAAATTGCCGCGACGCCGGAATTTGTCACCTCCGCGAATGAAATTACCGTGACGGCGACCATTACCCCGATGGTAGGAACCATTTTCGCCGCGAAAATCTGGTACGGCTCCGCGGGCAGTTTAGTGAATTCGACCGACATGTATTTAGAGTCGGGAAACAGCTGGGCTGGCGCGATTCCTTCCCAGACGGGCAACAGCATTTTGGAATTTAAAATCATAGCCGAAGACAATTCGTCTCCGGCCAACAGTTCACAATCGCCGGTTCAGTCTCTCGTGA
>JBAZPA010000076.1:0-6583 GCA_041648435.1 archaeon | reverse complement strand
GTCAATGACATGGTATATTCTCTTGCCGAAAAGTGGCAAGAGGCGATCAAAAATGCCAGTAAAGCCAAACGTCGCCGATTTAGCGACAGTATCCAATCCAACGAAAAATTCTTTCAACCAGTTTCCAGAGCGGAAGCCTATCCTTGTGATAATTGTGGTTCCGATATTGAAAAAAATGAACTCAAGGCTATCAAAAAAGGTGAGGAAGAAAAATACTGCCTGAGCTGTCATAAATTCATTAAAACCGGTAACAAACTGAAATCCGCAGATATTCTGATCGAATTTATTCAACATGATCTCGATATCAGTCAGAATGAGAAAATTTTCTATCCGATTGAAGGAATTCCGATCGGCTACATTCTAACAAATGAGAAGCAGTTAGACGATGACGCCGCGCTTGTTCATCAGGCGTCTCATAAAAAAATCTATTACCTGAACCAGACCGATTTCCTGAAAGATCTGACCGGAGAGCGATTTACCGCTTACGCTCGCGGTTTTAAATTCTATGGTGGCAATCATCTGCCGCTTAATGACAAAGGCGAGCCGGCGACCTTTGATTATCTGGCAGGCGCCAGAGAAAACAAAGCGGAAGAAACCACCGGATTCAAGCGGCTTGGCGTTCTGCGGATGGACGTCGATAATCTTGGCCAGATATTCCAGCGAGGATTTTTATTTAACAAACTGAGGGATGGTGCGCCAATCCCAACGCCGACATACTCTATTTCGCGGCTGACAACGCTCAGTTCACTGCTGGATTTTTTCTTCTGCGGTTACCTCAATACTTTGCATCAGAAAGAAGACTTTAAAGACCTTCTTTATATCCTGTATTCAGGCGGCGACGACCTGTTTATCGTTGGCAGATGGGATAAGGCGATCGACTTCGCCGCGCTGATCCGGGAAGAGTTCAAGAAATTCACCTGCTGGCATCCCGATATTTCCATCACCGGCGGCGTGGCGCTGACGCCGCCGAAATATCCGATCCATCGGTCTGCCGAACTCGCCGGGGACGCCGAATCGCAGGCCAAATCGCTCAAACGCAAGGTAAACGGAAAAGAAGTCGAAAAGGACGCCTTCTGCTTCCTCGGCAAGAGCCTCAGCTGGAACGATTTCCGCGTAGCCAAAGCGCTGAAAGACGATCTTTGTCAATGGATTTGCGAGCCATCAGAAGGAAAAGGCAATATGAACCGCGGATTGCTCTCCCGCCTTGCACAAATCTATGAGACCTATCAAAAAGAGGCGAAAATCATCAACGAAAAAAAGACACTTTCCGAACAAGACAGAGCGGAAATGATTCAGTACAACAAATGGCGCTGGCGGCTCGTCTATTCACTAAGCCGATTCCAGAAGCAAAACAAGGAGTACGAAAATGAAATCAAGAGTATTCAAAATGCCCTGATCGCCAGCAATTCCTATAAGGGATTGCACAGCGAAAGACCCATCATCGAGTATCTCGACATACCCGTTCAATGGGCGGAATTCACACTAAGAACCAATAAAAAGGAGGATGTTTTATGAATGATTTTCATTCGGGACAAAATTACCCGCGAAGGGATAATCAGCAATTCTCACGTAGGGATTCCCGCCCTTCCGGTCCGGATTTTGACTTGAAATTCGGTTTGGATCATATCAGTGGTTGGCTGAAAGGTAAAATTGATGCGGAGGCGATTTCGTACTCTGAGAAATTCGGAAAATATCTCAAAGAAAACTATTTTACCACGGCCCAAATCCGGAAGATTTTCGGGGAAGTAAAAATGCTTCAGCAGAAAGGCTGGGATAATGATAAAACGTTAACCGCTTTATTGTTACTGAAGCCCAAATTGGCGTATTCCGCAGAACGCATCCACAAAGACTGCGCATACACATTCAAGGATTTTCTGTGTGCTGGAATTGACATCATCAACAAATCTGAGAATCCGTCAGAAGTCTTCCAGAATTTTGCCAACTTGTTTGAGGCGATTCTGGCCTATCATCGCTCTTACGGCGGTAAATAATTTGAGAGAAAGGAGAAACACAATGAAACTAATTAAAAAGATATTAATCAGTGGCTCGATTGAAGCTAAAACCGGACTCCATATCGGCGGTTCGGATGTCGGATTATCCATCGGCGGTGCCGATTCGCCGGTCATTCGCGATCCTTTAACCAATATTCCATACATCCCCGGTTCTTCAATCAAGGGAAAAATGAGAAGTTTGCTGGAAAAGGTCACTCCGGGAATAGAGTACAATAAGAAAGTTGGGAATGCAAGAATTCATCAGTGCCAGGTTGAAAAGGAAGAAGATGTCTGTCTGCTATGTCGATTATTCGGATTACCGGCGGAAGAAAAAAAGGCCAATACACCTCAGCGTCTCATCATCCGCGACGCGATGATGAATCCCGAGTGGGTGGATAAACTCCTCAAGAGCAAGAACACCGACATGCCTTACACGGAAGTCAAGACCGAAGTTGTCATCGACCGCGTTACCTCCGCCGCGATGCCTCGCCAGATCGAACGTATTCCCGCCGGAGCCGTTTTTGGACTCGAAATGATCCTGAATATCTATGACGGCGATAACGAAGCGGAACTCCGAAATCTGGTCGAGGAAGGCAGACGCTTAGTGAACGACGATTACCTCGGCGGTTCTGGTACCCGCGGCTATGGCAAGGTCGAAGTGACATTCGATAAGCAATCATACAAGACTGAAGCGGTCTATAAAGGAGACAATCAGGCGCTCCCGCTGGAGGGATAACATGAAATTGACATTGTTTAAACTCAAATTCCGGACGCCGCTTCATATCGGCGACAATCGCCCGCATTATGAGAGTTGCGAAGGATTCATCCACAGTGATACGCTCTTCAGCGCGCTAATAAACGCCTGGCAATTGCTTTACCCGGATGATTTGAAGACCTTTTTCCCCGAGGAGGCGCCAGATTCTGTACAGTTTCCGTTTTTCCGGATTTCATCCGCTTTTCCGTTTGCGGGGAGAGATATTTTCTTCCCAAAACCTTACATCGCGCCGCAGTTCAGGGAGTCGGAATCCAAACCTGGCGACGCCAAACGTTTCAAACGGCTTGTCTGGATTGCTAAACCCTATTTTGAACATTGGCTGAACAGAGAGGAATTCAACATCGATGAAAAATGTTTATCTCCCGATAAGCATTTCCTCTTTTCCACCCAAGTGGATGAGAATAAATCCAATCCTCTCGCTGTGCAGGATTCTCCGCGCATCGTCAAAGACCGCGCAACCGAACAGACCGAAATCTTCTATTATTCCCGGCTCTTCTTTGCGGCGGACGCCGGTTTGTTTTTCCTCGCAACCTTTCCGGACAAAGACTGGAAATTGAAGTTCATCACGGCACTCAACCTGCTTGGTGATGAAGGCATTGGCGGCGATCGCTCGGTCGGGCATGGACTTTTCGAAGTTGCAGAGACGATGGAAAATTTTGAAATCCGTGTCCCGGCTAACGCCAATCACTTCCTAACGCTGACACTGTATCACCCCCGCGCGGATGAACGTCTCAATCTTTTAACCCGCTCATCTTACGATTTGACCGTTCGGAGCGGCTGGGTCTATTCCGGGCGCGGACTTTCACTGAGACGGAATGCCGTCCGCATGTTCACGGAAGGCTCGGTCTTTTCTGGTAATGGTGAAAACAGCGGCGACGTTGTCAAAGTTCTGGAAAAAATGCCGGAATTCAAGTTGAACCATGCCGTCTTTCGTTATGGACAGGCACTGGGTCTGCCGATTTTAGTCCCGGAGGAAAAATGATGAATACGAAGAATCTAACTAAAACTTTCAAAGTAACTGTCCTGACACCCGTACACATCGGCTCGGGGTTCAGAAAAAACCGGGGGATCGATTATTTCACCGAGAATAACCGTACAGTCGTCGTCGATCTGGATGAGATATGTGACTCGATCGCTAATGATCGGAATGCGGTTAATGACCTGGCCAATATCGATGAAAATCATTCCATTGGTGATTTTATTCAAAAATATCAGCTTCGTCGCCAATTGAAGAATCTCCGCGAATTTCCAATAGCAGTCAATTCCCACGATTATTTAGAATTCGAGCGCAATGGTATGGGCGTTCCTTACATCCCCGGCAGTTCGCTGAAAGGTGCTTTGAGAACCGTTTTTCTGAGAAACATTCTCGACCAAAAGCCTGAACCGGAACGAAAGATGATCCTACAATTGATCCAACAAGAAAGAAATCCCAAATATGCCGCCAACAAGTTGCTGAGTAAAATCTTCGGTCCCGATCCAAATCATGATCTCATGCGCATGGTTACGGTCATCGATTCACCGTTTAAAAACTCCGACCTGGCGTTAACCGAATCCCGTGTGCTTTCTCAAGAATATCGCGTATGGCACTGGAAGCCAGTCAACCGGGAACAACAGGATAGACCAATGCGGGTATATTGCGAAGCCTTGCGCCCCGGCACATCCGCAGAAATCATACTCTCTTTCGATATGTTCTTGATGAAAGACGTACGTTCAGCCATACTCTTAAGATTTCCCAATAAACTTCCTGAGAACTTTCAACTGCTGGCGAATCAAATCAACCAGTACTCCAAATCAATGTTGAAGAATGAATCGGAATATTTTGAACAGCGTAACGATGAAAGAGGCGAACTCGATCAATACCTGCGTACGTTGAGTACACTTAACCGTTCTTTTCCAAACGACGATAAGACTATTATCATGCGTCTTGGTTGGGGTTCCGGCTGGAATTCCATGACAGGTGACTATCTCAGAACAGAGCCATCACTATTATTGCAGGTACGCGATTGGTATCGGCTCGGTCGTCCGGGAATGCAGTTTCCCAAATCCCGTAAGATCGGTTTTGAAAACGGAAAACCTGCTTTTCCTTTCGGTTGGATTAAACTGGAGATTCAGAATTGAAGGCAATTTATTTGGCCAACGTCGGCAATCGCGATGTGAAGTATGATAATGAGGAAATCAAGCCGCCGCGTCTGACCGGAAAAGATTATTTAGAGCGATTTGATATGGTCGCCGAACATCTGAATTTCCCGATCATTCAAAAGGGATTGACCTGCATTTTCGAGGAACTGAATGGAAGTCCGTTAGACCAACTCATTCTTTTTTATACGGATCAAGACCCGAATGAAGTAGCCGAAAAACATTACCAATCCGATACGCTCTATTTTGCGGAGATCATCGAAAGACTCGTTCACCTGCACCTTTCGGGCAGGATTCGTGAGGTTGTGAAGATCAAAATATCCCGTAATCCCAACGACTACGATTATACCTATGACTTCTTCTCGCGTGAACTCGAAAAGATCGAACGGGAGTTAAAACCCGACCGCGTCTTTCTATCCCCGGCTGGTGGCATTCCCGCCTGCAATATGAATCTATTATTGCAGGGCAGTAGAATCTTCACCCGCCGTGCCGTCACTCTGCTGATTCCGGAGAATCCCGACAAACCCGCCAAACTCCAAAAACTTGGCGAACTGATCAACCGGGAAAATAACCGTCAGATTCTAAAGCGACTTCTGGATGAATATGACTTCGGCGGTGCCGCCGAACTGCTGGAAAACGAAACCGACGCCATTTCACGTTCGTTATTGGCGCTGGCCCGGACCGTTCAGTACAGGCTCTATTTCGACTTCTTATCTGCGTTAAACTATCTCGATCAAATAGAGCCAGACATACTTCGGATGCCGGAATCGTACGCGTCTCCGTTTGTTTCGCTTGAAAATCTGATGACCATCATCAGAGAAAATCTCCTGGCAGTTAGTAAAACAACCGATCCGATTCATGGCGGAGAGATAGACCCGGAAAAGTCATCCACCTGGTTGGAACTGCAAGCCCGGCTGAACGCCGAAGTCCTGCTGAACGCTAAAATCAAATGGCTTTCTATGCAGTATATCGACTTCCTCGGACGCATCTTCCGCTTGCAGGAAGGAGTCTTGCGCCGGATCTTTGAAAAGGTAACCAATTATTCCGCTGACGGCGAGCACTTCCCTAACGACTTCGAGACGTTTCTTCAACAAGACCCGAATTTCTTAGTCTATCTTTCTCAGAATCGGATAAACGGAAAGACTCCCGTCGCACACCGCGCTAACCGGGGCACTCTGCTCCTCTTTCTCCGCTACCTTGAATCTTCAGGCAAAGATTACCATAATGTGTTAAAACATTGTGACAAGTTAGATCACTTGGCGGCGCTTCGAAATAAATGCGCTCTGGCACATGGCAACACGGCGGTCAATTCTGAGATCATCACTAAAAAATATGGAGATGTCTGGAAAAATCTTAGCGCTTTGTCTGAGGCATTTGGACTTGACGATCTCTTGCCGCAGATCGAATGCATCAAAAAGCTCATCATTGAAAATTTCTGATTCATTCCGCTCTTTGACATTGCGAAAATTATTCATTCGGTTTGATCGGATAGACTCGATTAAAAGGGTATGAAAATCATATCAATGCCTTCTATGTGTCAAGACCTAACTCATGGATTGACCCGTATTCCGAATTGTACAAATCTGTCGGAATGACTTATAAAAAGTTATAAAGGGGATGAAAGGAAACTGATCTGCCAGAGAGCATCGTATTTTCTTTTTAAGTTCATTTTGACCCGATC
>JBAZPA010000075.1:0-6601 GCA_041648435.1 archaeon | reverse complement strand
CAGTACTTTGGCAGGATGGTTTCCGTTAACCCGATGAAAATAAAGGTTTCGTTGAAGGACGTGGGCGGAAGCCCCATTGGCGGAGGAAGCGTTGTTGCAGGCATTGCGGGAAACAAGATTGCCTTGAACGAAACCCAGTCCGGAACGTATGAAGGAAATTACCTTCCGAAGTGGGACGACGATTATTCGAACACGCTTTCAATCGACGCGAACGCCGCGGTAAATGGAATCCCGAAGCAGACGAGCGACAATTCCACCTTGGTTTACTTCGACAGAACCAATTTCGACGTCAATGTGGTTGAGCCCTCGCAGTCGGTTTTCGCGACGCAGAGGATTCCGGAAGTGAAATTCGTTTTCTTTTACTCCGACAAGAGTGCGGTTTCCGACATAAACGTCTCGAACGTGAAAGCGATTTGGGAGCCGACGGGAAACGAAATTCTTCTTCGCAGGGACGGGAACTTTTTCATAGGCGATTTGAATCATTATCTGCCCATCGAGGATGACGTGAAGAACGGAATGAAATTGACACTGAGCGCCGCGGACAGGGTGAGAAACATTCTTGGCTCGACAGGCTCGAAAATCCTGAAATTCAATGTGACGCAATTCAATTCCGGCCTCAACCTCAAGGTTCTCTCGCCCGCGAATCCCTCGGAGAATTTCGCCTACGGCCAGAAGGCACGCTTCGAGGCATTGCTGGCGTCTTCCGCAAGCGCATCGCAGGAATCGGTTTTCCTGAGCGCGGTTGAAGCCAGGCTTGACGTGAACTTCTCCTTCGACCGGAATTCCGGCAAATGGTTCGCGGAAGTGAGAATGCCAAGCGAATCGGCGTATTCCGGAAACAGCCTCTCGCTTTCAATCGGCGCAAGCGCAGTCGTGGACGGCCAGAGGATTCTCGCGAAGCCCGTGAACATTGCCGCGAACCTTTCGAGCATGCTCGAAGTGCAATTGGTTAACCCGAATCCGGACAACGGCTCCACGTCAACGCTTTCCGAGTTGCGCGCCTCGGTTTCCTATCCCGACGGCTCGCAGTACGACGCGAATTCCCTGAAAATGAAAGTCAACGGAAAGGAAATCCAGTTCGTGAAGAAAGGGGATTTCTTTGTCGCGAATTACACCCTGAACACGGGCTCGCAGGAATTCTCGATTGTGCCCCTGGTGGAGGGCTTTGAATCAAAAGGCCTGAAGAAAACCGTTGAAGTGAAAGGCCCCGCGGGAATCGACCCATTGCTTTTGGCGGGAATCGCGGTTGCAATAATAATCGTGCTTCTGGTTTTCTACCTTGTTATCTCCAAGCGCACCGCAAAATTGCACACGGAAATCGCGAAGGTGAAGGGCGAGCGCTCAGTCGAGGAATGGCAGCAGACCGTGAAGGAAATGGAGGCGGTGAAAAAGAACCTTGAGCGCGATTACATGAAAACCCGCATTTCCGAGGACGAATACAGGAAGCGCCTGGTGGAGTACACTGCAAAGCAGGCAGAGGCGGAAGCCAAAATAAAGGTGCTGTTGGAAAAGGGAAGCGGACAGGAATGGCAAAGCGGCCAGCAGGCGCCGGCGAAGCAAAATGAAACCAAAAACGCAATTGGCTTCGCTAAACCCAAAATTGTTTCCCCGCCCTGGATTGCTAGGAACGAGCCCAAGGAAATTCCGCGGGAAGCGGACAACGAAAGCAAAATCAAATCAGAAAGGGACAAAATACTGAAACAAATGGAATTGAAGGATTCGGGAAGCGAAAGGCAGGCAACCGCGCAAACCGAAAACCCGCACGTCATTGAAGTGGAATTCCGCAAGGAAGATGGAAAGGGGAGCGGGGTAATCGAAGTGATCGAAATGAATTCCGTTCGGGCGCCCTCGGAGGAGGAAAACGCGAAGAAAAAGCTCGAAAGCATTCTCAATAAGGTTGAAAGCCACGCTGCCGGAAAGGAAAGCGACCACCTTACGCCAGTGCGCTTGGAGAAAACCCAAGCCGAAAAAAAGCCGCGCTCGGGCGCGGGGCTTGACGCGAATTCAAAGGTCACTGCAAACGAACTCGTGGAACAATACAAGAGCCTCGTGCACAAGTACAACGCGGAGGATTTGCGCAAGGAGCTCGTGGACGAACTGGGTTATTCCGACGCGGTGGCGGACGAAGTCATCGCGAGGCTGAAGCCGAGGAAATAGCCTTAACCCAAACTTTGGAGCGAGAGTAGGTTTTATTAATTTGGAGTGAAATACCTTTATTATGGGTAGAAAACCGATTCCGCCAGGAATAAAGGTATGCAAACTTCCCGAGTCTGTGAAAAAGCCGGCGTCTGCACAATTTCCCCAGAAGCCATTGAACTATTGGGAGCGCCCCGCATACAAGCATTTGGCTTTTTTAAAACGAGTGGCCGAGCAGGCAGGGAACGCAGCCGAAATCCAGCGCGTTGCGAACTTGATGCAGCAAGCCATGAATGGAAAGTTGCCTTCAGACTTGGCAGAGAAGCTGTCCTCCGACTATAAAGAGCACCGAAAGGAAGTCAGCGTCAAAGAGAGTGAAAGGCGCCGCGAGCAACGCATGGAAGAAAAAAAGGGCGGAAAAATCGGCGTGAATGTGAGCAAGCTGACGCAGAGGATTTGGAACCCGCAAACCTCTTTAGAGAACGTGATTGCCGCGTTTGAAGCATTGCCAAGGCAGGATAAGGAACGCTTGGTGCAGAATATTTCCCCGTTTTTAAAGCGAAGGCTGGGCGCGTATTTGAAGAAAAAGGGCTACATGGCTTAGTGATGTCTTAAGCCCATGCCGCTCGCAGCCAAGCCGTTTTAATCCAATGGAACACGCGGGTCAAAAATAGTAATCCACTCGAATGCACCAGTAAGCGGGTTGCGGGCCCTGCTGGGGGCATTCCAGTTTTCCTCCCCCTTTTCCAAAATGATTTTTTCTACGTCCTGTTCTGGCCTCCAGTCTTCGCCCAAGGCATCCGAAAGGCTTTTTGTCTGCAGATAAACAAGCAGGGCTCCCTTGCGAATTTTGTCCAGCACGGGAAGGGCATTCACATAGTCTACTTGCTGGCTTGCGAAGGAGGCAAGGTTTTCCGCAAGCCTTTCAAGCTCGCCGTCCGAAAGCCATGATTGCTGCTGGTTTTGGGTCGTGCTTGCAGCGTACTGGCCGAGGGCAAGCCCGCTCTTGCTTTCGGGATGCAATTCCCAATCCAAGGCAATGTCGTCATTGTCGTAAATAAGGTAGAATTGGAGTTTTTCGGGAAGCTTTGGAGCTTGGGGCCAAACTTCCGGCACCCAGTCAAACTTGTATTCGCGGACAAGCATTTGTTTTCCGTTTTGGATTGCGTAAGGGCCGTGAATTTCCATTGCGTTTGCAAAGTAAGCGTCATAAGCAAAGGCCCATGCCGCTGAACTGGCTGCCGCGACTGCATTTCTCATGGTTTTTTTATCACTGGAGCGCCAGGGGAGCGAGCTTGCCAGCAGGCCCACTTTTTCCGGAGGCAATGTTCGATTGAGGCCATGGAGGCAAAATGGGTCCTGTGAGGTTTTGAACTTGAGAAGCTGCAGCAGGTAATTGGTATATTCAGTGATTTCTTCAAGCTCTGGGGCTTGCTTTTCCTTTTTACTGATTTTCAGTCCCACGATGAATTCGCCCGTGAGAATGTAGCGGATTTGCGTTGCGGACCAGAACAGGCTTGCAATCTCTTGGCCGGTTTTTGTTTTTCGGACCGCTTTTAGCTGGCGCAGTTGGTTCAGGGCCGCAATGGCAATGAAAGAGTTGCCTATTTGCTTGCCGCGGGCAGGCCAATTCGCTCCGCCGGGCTTCGCATAGGCTTTTTTCACAGACTCAAAGAAGTCGTCCAAGTCACCCATAAACAACACCGTTGGTCGCGTCCAAAACGATTTTTTGGCCTTCTTTGAGAATCTGGGTAGCATTTTCTGCCCCCACAATACAAGGAATTTCAAGCTCGCGGGCAATGATTGCCGCATGGCTTACAATGCCGCCTATTTCGGCAATCACTCCTTTGGATCTCATAAGCAGGGTAGAATAAGCCGGGTTGGTTTGCTTGCAGACCAAAATAAAGTCATTCTCCGATGGAAAGCCAAGGTTGTCATCGGAGGCTATATGTATAATTCCCTCGACCCTGCCGCGGCTTGCGCACGCGCCCCTTGCCAGCACGGAGTGCGGATTATTTTCAGCCATGATTTTTGCCCTTTACTGAGAGTTGGGTAAAGGTTTTAAATTCTGCTGGTAAAACCGCTTTTATTGATATTTGTTTCAAACGCTGCTGCCTGCCTTTCGTGCTGGCGCATACTTTGGAGCGGGCTAATTTCAAGGTAAAAGTACTGGTCGGCTGCCATTTGGGCGACTGGAGTTGGCTGATTTTGCCGCTTGAACACTTTGACTTTAACGGGATCTCGCCAGAGCGCCTGATTGAGCAATTGCCTGTTTTGGAAAACATTGCACTGATTGAGCGGAGCGTAGATATCCTTTGCATCCACCCCTTTCCTGATCAGCCTTTGGGCCAACTGCGGCGCGTTATGGCTTGTTTTGAACAAGCAAACGCTTGGAAGGCATTTTGGGTCCTGGTTTTGTGCTGTTATGAAAGACGGCAATTTTTTCTGAAAATAAATGCCTGCAATTTTTCTTTGCCGCTTTATTCTGGCCGGCAACCGGTTCAGGACGCGCAGGGCCAAAAATGCCGTTACCTCAGTCATTCGATAGTTCAGGCCGTACGGCTCGTATTTCCTGAAGGCTTTCCGTCCGCTTTCCCTGAACCAAGTCATTTTTTCGGCCATTTTTTTGTTTGACGTGACGGCCATCCCGCCCTCCCCGCAGCTCAGCATTTTCTCTTGGGCGAAGCTGAAGCAACCTATGTCGCCGAAAGAGCCGGCGGGTTTTTTTCCCATTTCGAGGCCGGGAACGTGCGCGCAGTCCTCAATTAAAGGGATTTGGTGCTGCCTGCAGATTTTTTTGATTTTTTTGATGTTGACCGGCAGCCCATACAAATAGGTGGCAATGACCGCGCTGGTTTTTGGGTTTATGAGTTTTTCAAGTTTCTCCGGGTCAAGTGCCAGGGTTTCTTCTTCCACATCGCAAAAGACCGGGATGCAACCCAACTGGAACATTGGCGTGACGGTTGAATAGCACGTCAGCGGGGATGTGATTATTTGGCTGTTGTTGCCCGCGCCTAGGGCCGCGAGGGCCGCGTGAATGCTGGAGGTTTCGCTGTTGAATGAAACTGCGAAACGAGCCCCCCATTTTTTTGCGAATTCTTTTTCCAGCCGGTTTCGCCAGAAAAAATAGCAGGAAGTCCTTGAGCCAGCGGATAAGGCCCCGCTTTCCAGCAAGCCTTGCAACTTGCGCCACTCGCTTTCCGAAAAATTAAAGTAATTGTTGCCTCGCTCACCAGTTTCCATAATTTACCACCTTTTCAACGGCTTCGCAGAATTCATGGATTTTTTGTTTTGGGATCAGGGAATGCGTGAAGAATGCAACCAGCCTCCGGTCGACCTCATCGCTTACCGGGAATTCTTCCTCCCAGAACTTTTGGGCGAACTTTTTCTTTCGCGCGGTTTCCCGCAGGAATTTTACCTTAGGCAACGGAATGGTGTTGTACAATGGCATGCTGACGTTTTCTGCCCTGAGCGCCTGGGCAAAGTAATCGCGCTTGGCCGCGATTTCGTTAGGCAGCAAGATTGGATACTTGAAATAAACTGGGGTAGTATTTTCTTTAATGGGAATGGTTTGAAAGCCGAGTTTTTTGAAGCATTTTTCGTACACTTTGGCGTTTTCCAGGCGCTTTTTGTTGTTGGAATCGAGTTTTTTCAGTTGGGGAAGTCCTATGGCTGCACAAAAATCAGTCATTCTGTAATTGAAGCCCAGGCGGTCATACTCCTTGCTGTCGGAATTTGATTTGCCGCATTGGCGCATGGTTTTCAGACCCTCGTAAACTTTCCCGCTTGAGGTAATAGTCATTCCTCCTTCGCCGGTGGTAATGTTTTTGAACAAGTAAAAACTGAAGCAGCCTGCATCGCCGAAAGTTCCAACAACCTTTTTGCCCACTCGCGCGCCATGCGCCTGGCAGCAGTCCTCAATCAAGAAGGTATTGCTTTTCTGAGCCAGCTTTTTCAGTGCCTGAATAGCGCAAGGAAAGCCATACAGGTGCGTGGGAATTATTCCAACAGTGTTGTCAGAAACCACCCCTCTGGCAAGGCGGTGGTCCATACCGAGGGTTTCGAGGTCAATGTCGACAAACACGGGCTGCAGGCCTTCAATCAGCATAGGCGTCACGCCGGTAATAAACGTGTAAGCAGGAACCAGCACTTCGCCCCCTTCCACGGCATTCATGGCTGCAATGGCAGAATGAATTGAAGCAGTTCCCGTGTTGCAGGCAACCGCGTAGCTTATGGAATGATATTCGGCGAATCTTTTCTCAAACTCCAAGACGGTGTGCTTTCCCTCAAACGATGTAAGATAACCTTTTCTGAGCGTTCGGATAACGCTGTTGATTTCATCGTTTTGGGGTTTGACCTCAAAACTGTATGGCTTGAGCAATGGCTTTCCGCCCTCAATGGCCAACTTCATGTTCCATCGCCTCTATTTGCAATGCACGGCGTTCTTAGGCGAAGGGCAGCACCT
>JBAZPA010000074.1:0-6666 GCA_041648435.1 archaeon | reverse complement strand
ACCTCGCCGACCGCGCCCACTTACACCAAGGCTGGCCAGACGGTAAGCATCGCGTTCACGTGGTCGGACTCGAACATTCACTCGGACGCGAACGCCAAATTGTATTATTCGTCCTCGCAATACGCCTTCACGAGCGCGATTGCGGACATAAACCTGATGAACTCCAATTACTGCACGATTGCAACAGGCGTCTGCGCATACACTTGGACAGTTCCTTCGGCAAGCGACGGAAACTATTTCATTGACCTGAACGTGCACGACTGGAATTCGGGGGTTGCGGCGCTGATGGACCTCAATTATGCTGCCTCGAGCCAGAGCTTCGTGATTGACGGCACAGTGCCCACAATAACAGTGCGGCAACCGTCGGACCTGAACACGCAGGTCACCTCGAGGGCCGTGCAGTTCGACGTGAATGACGTCATAGGAGTGAATCTTTCAGGCATAAGGGCGGACGTCAACAAGGGCGCAGCAACATTCCAGAGCGCGTGGTTCTCCAATGCTTCCAGCGGGGGAAACTGCGTGCTGTTCGGTTCGGGCTATTACTGCAGTTACACCGAATATGGCTTCGACACCAACGGAACGGATTACAACATCACGATCAGCGCCTCGGATTTGAGGGGAAACAGCGCGGTTCCCGCGGTTTCAAAAATAAGATTCCTCGACGCGAACGCGCCTCCGGCGGTAACAGGCCTGGCGGTTGTTTCGGGCGGAAACGGCACAAGCGCGGACTTGAGCTGGAGCAATTCCACGGACTACAATTCAAGCAAGGACATCAACAACTTCAACATTTACTTTGACCTAAACAACGCGATAACGAGCGTTGCGGGAAGGGACAGGAATTATTATGCGGCGGCGGGCGCGTCCTCGTACACTGCAACCGGATTGCTGAGGGACAAAAATTATTACTTCGCGGTTGTGGCTGTGGACAAATCAGGGAATCTTAACGGAACAATAACCCCCAATCAAAACGGAAAAGCGGTTATTACCGCGGACACGAACGCGCCCACCTTAGCTGCATTCAAGATAAACGGCGGAAGCACGTATTCGTCAAGCGCACTGGTGCGCCTTGACCTCAACGTCTCAAGCGACGTGAATTCAATGAATTTCTCGTGCTCGTCCACAAGCTTTGTGGGAAGCAGGGAAAGGGGGTACGGAACAAGGGTGGATGACTTCAACATAACTGATTCGAATATAAGCTGCCCCGCGAACGACGCAAACATAAACGTTTACGCGAGGATTTACGACCAGAACGGGAATTACGCGCAAGCCGCGGCATCGATAATACTCGACAGGAGCGCTGCGAGCATTCCCGAAATAACGGGAGTTTCGCAGACGAGCGACGGAAAAATCCGCGTGGCGTGGGGCGCTTCAACCGATGCACTGAGCGGGATAACGAAGTACAAGGTTTACAAGTCGGACAAGGCAAGCCAGACCCTTTCGAACATGAGCCTCGTTTTCACGACCGACAACAATTACACACGGGATTACAATGATTACGGGAGTTTGGTGAACAACACGACCTACTATTATGCGGCCACTTCAACTAACGGCGCGCTGATTGAATCGAATTCGTCAACCCAAGTTTCATTGAAGTACTTCAGCGGCTGCTCGATAAGCCCGAAAATAAGCGTTCCCGCGAACGTGAAGGCGGGAAAGTACACGATTACCGCGTCAGCGGACGGAGCAATGTACAACGTGCAACTGAAGGCGAGGAAGCCGGGGCAGACGGATTACAACATTCTTTCGGGGACGAGCGGGGTTCCAAGCGTTTCCGCGGACTTCTACGTTAACGCGGGCGAAGATGGAACAGTGCTCATAATACTGAACGCAATGGATTCCATGAACAGGGTGTGCGACACGGGAAGCCAGATGAACATCGACACGATTAACCCGAGCGTTGTTTGGTATGACCCGGTGGACGGAAACGTATTGAATGACGTGACAAGGCTCAAGGCGAGCGCAATAGATTCCGGAAACTTTCCCAGCGGAATAGCGTCAGTGAAATTCTATTACAACGACAGCCTTATTGCGGACGTCAACGCTTCGGGAACGAACATGGTTCAGGCGGACTGGAACGTATTCACTGTTGATGACGGAAATTACGTTCTCAAGGCGGTTGCAACCGACAAAGCCGGAAATTCCTCGGACAAAAACGTTTCGGTTTCAGTGAGGAAGGAAGCGGAAGGGCTTTCCAATGCCACAAAGGCGCTTTCGAACGCGAGGATTTCAAGGGCTTCCGCGATAGACCTGCAGAATTACCTTTCGGCAAACGGAATAACGATTTCAACTGAAACTGCTGGGTTGAAGAAGGCCGCGGACGCGAATTACGCACAGGCGCAAAACGATTTCGGGGCAAAGAATTACCCCAAGGCAACGGTTCTTGCGCTTGACGCCGCAAAAAACTACGATTCCGCGGTGCAGAAAATGAATTCCGTGAAGATTTCAACGGAAAGCGCGGCAAATTACTTTTACGACACGAACACCCTGAAAACGGCCTTTGCGGATTACTACCCCAAAGCGGTTGCGGAAGAGGCAAGGGGCATTGCCGAAATCGGAAACGTGCAAAGGAAGCTTGAAATCGTGAAGGTAATGAACGCGGACACGAACAGAACGTATTACAGGGCAAACGTTTCGATTTCATTCAAGAATCCGGGGGCAAGGCAGGCGCTGAGGGTGAGGGAAACGATTCCGAAGGAATTCGCGAAAAGCGCGGGAGAATTGTCAAGCGATTTCAGTTTCGCTGTAATACAAAACGACCCCGTAATCGAATGGGTTATTGACCTGAACGCGGGGCAAAAGGCGGAAATCCATTACGGCCTCAAAAAGGAAATGACAAAGGAGGAAGCGGACGCGCTCGCAAAAGCGGGAATAATGCAGAAGTATTCCGCGCCGCCAATGGTCGTGAAGGCGATTACCGGCATCAACGGAAGCGGAAACCGGACGGCTGGAAAGGGAATCGGCTTTTACACCCTGATTGGAATTGCCGCGGTGATAATCATCGGAATCGCGGCATACTTCGTTTACCTGAGGCCGAAGCGCTACACGTTCCATCACTCGGGAAACGCAAGGGAGCAGGCCAAGTTCGCGGCAAAGGAAACCGCGGAAGAAATAAAGAAGAAACTCAAAATGGGGCCAAAGCTCAGGCCCTGAGCAGCGGGCAAATCGGCTGGCCCTCGTTCTTTCCCAGTTTTCTCGTGCGCACGAACCACGCAACCACGCCCGCGAGCACGAGGAATAAGACGGTTCCCCACACCGAAAGCTGGTTGATGCGTATTCCGAGCAGGAGGTTTTCCACAAGCATTGCCAGAGGAATGAAAATGATTGAAAACACAAGGGAAAACGTTGCGCGCTCGATTGCATCCAAGTCCTTGCGCTTGGGAAAAAAGCCCAGTGCAAGGAAGTAGCCGGGAACAATGAGGACTATTACCAGGATTATTATTCCGGTTGCCAAGGACAAAATGTCTGCCATGCCAATATTGGGAAAAAAACAATTATTAAGGTTGCGCCGGGACCATACCATAACATTTAAGGGGAAAAAACGAATGCCGCAAATTGCAGTAATAGGCGGAGGCCCCGCGGGGCTGAGGACCGCGACAAGCCTCCAGAGGGAAGGCATTGAAACGGTCGTAATTGAGGAGCACTCCGAAATAGGGATTCCGGAACAGTGCTCCGGCCTCATAAGCGTTTCAGGGCTGAAGGAAACTGGAATCGAATGCGAAGAAACGATTGTGAACAAAATATGTGGCGCGAGAATTTTCAGCCCGAACAGCGAATTCCTCGAAATCCTGAGGAAAGAGCCGGTTGCGGTAGTGGTGAACCGCGAAAAGTACGACAAAATGCACTGCGGCATTGCGCTGAAGGCCGGAGTGCAGGTGCGCACGAACGCAAAGCTCATTGACGCAAGGAACGGAAACGTATTCATCCGGAGCGATTCGCGCGGCGAAATACTGAAAGCGCAAATAGTGGTGGGAGCGGACGGAGTGAACAGCAAGGTGCGGAAACTCATGGGAATTCCCGTGGGAACGGAAAACCTCATTGCCGGTTATCAGGTAAGGGCGAGGAATCCGAGCGGCTGGGAAAAGGACTTCGTGCAGATACACTTCGGGAGCTTCGCGGAAGGCTTCTTCGGATGGGTGATTCCCGAAAGCAGGGAAATCGCGAAAATAGGGGTTGGCGTGAAATTCGGTTCGAACGCAAAAAAGTTTTTCTCGCAGTTCGTTGAGGAAAAAAAATTCGAAATCGAGGAGCTGGATGACATCGGCGGAATAATTCCCTGCGGAAAGGCCGTTGAAAAGCCGGTTCAGGAAAACATGATGCTGGTGGGCGATTCCGCGTTCCACACCAAAGCCACTACCGGCGGGGGCCTGATGCTCGGCGCGCTCGGAGCGGACGCGTGCTCCGCCTCAATAATCGATTTCCTTGCAGGAAAGGAAAAACTGGAGAATTACGCGAAGCGCCTCGAGCCGTTGAACAGGGAGCTGAATTCGCACTGGAAAATCAGGCAGTACCTCAATTCATTGAGCGGTGAAAAAATGAATTCGCTGATACGCGATTTGAAGGAGGCGAAAGTAGGGGAATTCCTCGCGGAGCACGGCGACATGGACAGGCCGACGAAGTTTATAGGCAAGTTCCTTTCGACGCCGAAGCTGTGGAAGTTCGCGGGAATCGCGATGGGGTTCCGGTAAAGAAAAATCAACCATAAACGCTTTTCCTGTGCCCGATTTTCGCTATGTCCATTTCATTCCCGCTGATTGAAAAGATTATCCTGATTTTGCCGACTCGCTCACTGAAATTGTTCTTGAGCCTGTTAGAAAGCGGCTTCGCCAAAAACGGGTTCTCGGAAAGTTTTTCAATGCGCTTCAGGACCTGCGTTTGGGTCTGCCTGTCCAGTTTCCCCAATTGCTTGAGCGCTTTTGCCGAATACTTTATTTCATAATTCATTTGCCGCACTGAAACAGGGATTCGCTGGCGGCTTTTTAGTTCGTTCGCTTTTGCGTCAATCGTCCAGCAGGTCTTCGGCTTTGATTTTGAGCCGCTTAAGGACTTCCTTGTGGGAAATGAGTTTTCCCGCCTTGCGCTCCCTTTCGGCTTCCGCAATGGCTTTGAGGTCGCCCGCGAGCTCGGCTTCCTTCAGTTTCTTCTCGAAGGCCTTACGCGCGACCTCGCTCCACCTGAACTCGGAATGCCTGCGCATTTTAGCGCGCAACGAATCGGGAATCGCGAGAGTCATGTTAGCCATAAAAACGCCTTTATGCGCAATATGTGTAAGCACATAAATATAAGCATTTAGGTTCAGTAAAACAAAATGAAACGTGCTTGCAAAAGAATCGGGGAACTCTTAATGGGTGAAAAAGGCACCTCCAGAGCGAGTGATGCTCTTAAAAGGGTCAAGAACAAATGGAAAAAATCGTCGGGAACTCTGGAGAAGAGGAAATTCTAATCTGAGAGGCTGAGATTAAAACTCGAGTTTGCATAATACAAAAATAGAAATATTTAAATATTAGTTTGTATGGATAATATGCATGGGCGCAAAAGACAGAATAAGGGAAGGCAAATACACCGCCGAAAGCCTTGCGGAAGAGCTTGGCCTGAAGAGGCAGTCCGCGCTGAACCTGCTCTCGAGACTGAAAAAAAAAGGCCTTGCCAGGGCAAGCGGGGGCGGCAGGCAGAAGAGGATTTACACGATACGAAAACTGCCATGGAGAAACACGAACGGGTTTTACGACGTCGTGAACAAGTACAGCCCCGAAAAGCTCCGGCCGAGGTTCGAGCATTACGTGACAGGGAATTACACTGTTGAGCGCGCGATAATCGACGGAATAAGAATCGGGGACGCGCGGACAATGGAGGCCACGAAGCACCTGTTCCGGCACGTCAGGAGCTGGAAGAGGCTGTTCGGCCTGGCCAAGAGGGAAAAACTGGAAAAAAAGGTTATCGGGCTCTACGAAAGCGCCAGAAAGACCGTTAAATGCGGGAAAATTCCCGCGAGGTATGCCGAATGATAAGCGTTAAGGAGCAGGAAGAGCTTTTCAGGCTCATTGGGAACTACCTGAAAAAAGACGTCGAGTGCATGGCCATCGGCGGAACCGCAATGATGTTTCACGGCCATAAAAACGCGACAAAGGACATCGACCTGGTATTCGGGAGCAATGCGAATTGCAGCGCGTTCGCGAACGCAATCGAAAGGCTGGGCTACCGCAGGGAATCCGCAAAATCGGTTTACGGGGAAAAAAAGGCGAAAGCGAAGAACGCCCCCCTGGTTTACTCGAGGGGCGATGAAAGGTTCGACCTGTTCCGGAGAAACGTTTTCGGGTTCGGGATTGAATTCGACTGGGAAAAAGCTGTGCAAAGGCGCGATTATCTCGGAAAAACGGAATTCACCGTGCTCGTCCCAAAAAAAGAATTGCTCGTGCTGTTGAAGGCGGTGACCGAAAGGGAGAGGGATTACGAGGACATCGAGACGATTGCGAGGGCGGAGCCGGGCCTCGACTGGGATTTCATCATAAGCGAGGCAGTGAGGCAGAGGAAAAGCTGCCCCTGGGTGCTTGTGGACCTCGAAGAAAAAATGCAGAAGCTGCGCAAAAAGGTTTTCATAAGGCAGAAATACTTTGACGCGTTATACAAGGCGGAGGGGAAGCGGAAATAGCCCCGCTGAGATTCGAACTC
>JBAZPA010000073.1:0-6666 GCA_041648435.1 archaeon | reverse complement strand
ATCGCCCTGTGCTTTTTCATTTACCTTTACTTCAGCAACATTTACAAGCGCGAGGTGCAGTTGAGGTACATGAAAATGGAATCCGAGTTCAAGGACTCGTTGTACATTCTGGCATCGCGCATGGCGGAAGGAAAGCCGGTTGAGGAAGCCCTGAAGCACACGCGCGACTTTTTGCCCGACATGGAAATAAGCCAATCGCTTTTCGGCAAAACCGTGGAAAACATCGAGTTATTGGGAATGCCATTGGAAACCGCTGTGTTCGACCCGAATTACGGTTCTCTCAAGAACAATCCGAGTTCCGTAATCCGCGGCTCGATGAAAATCCTCGTTGACTCGGTCCAGCTTGGCGGCGCTGTTGCGGCGCGAACCCTCATGAGCCTTTCCGTCCAGCTCACGAATTCCGAGAAAGTCACGAAAATGCTTTCCAACCTGGTTTCGGACATCACCTCAATGATGACCTCAATGTCAACCTTCATTGCGCCAATCGTTTTGGGGATAACCGTTTCGCTTCAAAAAATCGTGATGCTTACATTGAGCAGCGTCGCCGGTTCGGGAATTGCGGAGCAAACCCAGGGCCTCGCGGATTCCGGCGTGAACCTTGGCGGGATAAGCGCCACAAGCCTTACCACGACAATAAAAATCACCCCCGATTCGTTCGCCTCAATAGTGAATCCCGCGCAATTCCTCATAATCGTGGGAATTTACGTGATTGAAATCGTGATAATCCTCACCTATTTCACCACGAAAATCGAGGAGGACAACAACGTGAAAATGAAACTCAATCTGAGTTACGCGGTTCCCGTCGCGCTCGTGGTATTCATTGCAAGCGTACTGCTTTCCTCGCTCGTTGTGGGCGCGGGCGGGTTCCTCGGAGGCTGAATCCAATGAA
The DNA here is from genome assembly GCA_041648435.1 of archaeon. GTDB lineage: Archaea > Iainarchaeota > Iainarchaeia > Iainarchaeales > JBAZPA01 > JBAZPA01. The sequence continues at coordinate 5,777 of JBAZPA010000073.1, read as the reverse complement.
TCCGCGCGGACAGGCATTCGAAAGCTTTCGCCTGCTCATCGGGGCAATAATCGCCTTTGCGGTGCTGATGATAATAATCGGCGCAATCTCCTATTTTGACGGCCTGCGCACGAGCATAAGCGCAAGGCGGATTTCCGACGGCCTCAATAATTCCATTCAGAGCCCGAACGGCGAAACAGTGATTGTGAAGGACGTGCGCATCCAGAAGGGCGAAACTTTTTCCAAAAACGGGCTTTCGCGCTCCACGGGAATCGCGGAGGAATGCTTCGATTTTCAGGCGTCCCCCGGAATCGAGTCCATAACCTCGTGGTCTCCGGGAAGATTCAATGCGCTGTCAGTCGAATTCACTTCCGAGGTGCAGACGAATGTTTACTTCCAGTGCTCGCAGGGAATAAACCCGAATTGCGCGAGGGCGCAGTGCCTGATTTCATTCGGGAAGAAGCCCTGACCCGACTGCGTACGGGTGCTCGCAGGCGATTGCCTCCGGCAATCCCCTTTAGGTCGCAATAGCCGAAGCAGAAACCGCAATCCTTAAATAATCCAATAACTTTTATTGTCCGGTGATGTTTTTTGTTTAACCAAAAGGGGCAGGCTTCGAGCGTTTTCCAGTTGCTCATCGCGGCCATCGTCGCGGTCGTGATTCTCACAATCCTGATGGGGGTCCTCGGCGGAATCGGCGGAATAGGCCAGAACAGCCCCAAGGACGAGGCCAAGAACGCGCTCAAGAACGCGTCGAGCAGCCTCGGAACCCCGATAACGAAAACAGTCACGTTTTCCAAGGCTGACGGTGTGGTGAGCGCCCGGACGATTTCAGAAACGAGCGAAGCGGGAATTCCCCCTGAAAACATCTGCCTCAGCAAAGGTTACTATGAAACGGGCGGATTGTTCGACGGTCCCTCTGCGGGCGGGGAGTTCGGCAAGGCGCTTTCCTATCTCGGTTCCTCTAACCTAAAGGTCAATCTGATCGGAATATGCGACGACGGCGCGCACATAGCGAACGACGTTGACGGAACCACCTTCAAGTCAATAAAGGCCAATTGGTTCAGCAACTGCGCGGCCATCGCAAGCCTGAGGCAGGACGAAACCTTCTGCATGATTGCGGTAAAAAGCTTCACGTGAGCGAACCGCAATTTTTCCTTCTTTTTTCCTTCGTTTTTTCCAATGAGCGCCAGATTTAAATATTTCATCGCCCTGATTTTATCATGCGGGCAATAACGGAAATGCTTTCCGAGGAAAAGGCGCAGTCGGACTTCGGCGCGGTTTACCTGATAATCGTTTTCATAATCGCCGCGCTCCTTCTAATAACCGTGGTAAAGCCGATGTTCAAGCAGTCCCAGCAGGTGGTTGCGTCGAAGGTTCCTTCATCTATCGCGAATGTCCAGCCCGCTACTTCTTCATAAAATTGGCCAAAATCATATTTTTGGGAGGTATTTTTCCAGGTCGCGGTAGTCATTTTTCCTTTCGAGCAGGCACGCCAGCATTATGTTCGGCTCCAGCACGACGTAAATGAGACGCGTTTCCTTTCCGTTGAGGCTGAGCCTCACGCGGAAAGCCTTGCCGAATTTTTTCGAGTGGATTCTCTTGAACCTGAACGGGTTTTCCCGCGCCAATTCTATTTTTTCCTGGACAATTCTCTTGCTCTTGCCATCAAGCTTTTCAAATTGCGCGGCGAAGAGATTCGTCGTTTTTACGCTGAAGCTCATTCCGGCGCCTTCGCAATTTCCTTCCAGTCCGCGATTTTCCCTTTTGCGATGGACTTGCTTATCAGGGAGTCAATCAGGTCTATTTCCTTCTCGGTGAAAGAGTTGTCGAAATCGCTTTTCTCGAAAATCTTTTCGCGCATTGATTCAGTTATGAGTTCCTGCACGTTCCTGTAGCCGTAGTTATGCGCGAACGATTCCGCGGAATCGTACAGGTTTGAAGGCAGTTTGAGGTTGATTTGTTTAGTAGCCATAGATATCCATAGCTACCCTGCTTTATTTAAGGCTTGCGCTCGAAAGAGGCCGATTTTGCGGGGCAGAAAGCCATTTATACAACGATTCACTAATTTTTTTCATGAAGAAATTTCCCCGCCTTTCCGCAAAGGGGCAGGAATCCGCGCCCTTCGAACTGCTTGTCGCGGTAACTTTGATGATTTTCGTTGTCGCCGCGGGCCTCAATGCAATGAATGTTCTGGGGCGGCAGGATTGCAGGGGGCAAATCGACAAGAAGCTCGAGGACATGAAGACCGCGATTGAAATAGTCGCTTCGGGAAAGGGCGCGGCGAACGTCGACTTCACTTTGCCTTCATGCTTCAAGAACCAGAAGACGACAATCGGGGCGGAAACCAGGACCGCGTTGTGCTCGAACGCGTGCGGCGGAGTGCGGATACAATGCACTTTGCTGAAGTACACGAGCGACGAGGAACCCATAATAAAGTGCCTCAATGTTTCCCCGAACACCACATTTATTACAAGTGCTCCGTGCGCGGACCGCTCAAGCGAAAGGCTGGAACTGGTTAACATGGAGTTCCCGCCCGAACCCGAAAAGGGAATTCCGACTGGCCATTACTCGCTTTTTGAGGTGCAGGACGTTTCCGTGAATTACCCCCTGATCTGCGCCTACAGGAAAAAGGGGTGAAAGAGTGCTCGGCTTCACACTCAGCAAGCTCAATCTCCTGATTCTCGTTGCCGCAATATTTTCAATCATGGCATTCTTCCTTTTCCATCTGAGCACGGTGACAGCTGGATTCGAGGCCAAGCAGCTGATGGAGCAGTACTCGCGCAGTGCCTCCATAATCATTTCAAGCCAGAACAGCTGCACCTCGAAAAGCTATTTCCTCCAGCCCTACCTCCAGACGGCCGCCTCGGGAAAAATGTATTACCTAATGAAGATTTCGGGAACCGCGGTTACGGCGCCAAGCGGGGCACAGCAGAATCTCCTTATTTTTTCCATTCGCCCGAGAAAGGACCCTGACCTGATTCTTGCGGCGGACTCTTTTTCCACGAATTCAACAATCGTTTTCTGCGACAACGTGAACGGAACAATAAACTGCGCGGTTGACCCCCCGACAGGGGTAATGCTTGACCCCCAGAAGGCATTGCCGATAAACGCGTTTTACCTCGTAAAGCAGATTTCCTCGGGCACGAGCTACCTTTACGTGATTCCCTGCAACCTCGGCGCCTGCGACAGCGTTAAATCGCAGGCAAACGACGCGGTAATCGCTTCGGGAGGAACCGGTTTCCGATGCTAGAAAAACAAAAGGGCTTCATCGGGCCGATAGGGGACGACTTGCCCTCCCTCATTCCGCTGCTTTTCGGATTGATGATTTTCTTTTCCACTTTCACTCTGACATTCAATTCCTTCGACCAGAAAACCGCGTCCTTCCAGTACGATTTGGACGCGCTCAAAATCGCGGCTTCGTTGCGCGGAAACAATTACGTTTACGATTACCCCCAGTTCAAGTCATTGTGCGATTCCATCGGAGTCCAGAGCCTCAGCTTCAGGGCGGGAATCGCCGCGCTTTCGCCTTCCGCGGACGAAACGGTTTTCAATGTCGAGTTTCTCAAGGACGGCCCTAATTCCGCCGGCGCGAACACCTACGTCTGCCCCGAAAACCCGCCCGAGCTGAAACTTGAGGGCAGCCAGAACAAGAAAATCGTTTCAAAGGTTCTTCCTATTGCATTGCAGCAAAAGAATTCCAGCGGAACAAGCATCATTGTTCCCGCGCGGCTGGTGGTGATTGCTTGGAAGGTAATTCAGCAATGAAACGCAGAAGGAAGTGCAGGCAGGGGCGCGCAATGGGAATGAAAGGCCAGGCAGCGGTAACCGACTCGCTTTACTTCCTTCTCATAATCACGGGGCTCTCGGTTTTCCTTTTCGTTTTCGCGAACTCATATGGTTCCACGGTTTCGCAGAGCCTTCAGCGCAAGTACGAAACGGATTTCGCGTCAAGCGCAATGGAAACCCTGTTCAACCAGAGCATTCCGCGCGACACGAACGCAAAAATAAGCGATGCAATGGAATCGGATTACCTTCTCGCCGCGCTCAAGGAGGATTACGCCGACAACGGAATTCTTGACAGCACGCGAGATTACCTCACGAAATCCATTGGCGCCATAATGAGCCCGATTTCGGATTCGCGCGATTACATTTTCTATTTTTATGATACCACGCCGCCAGGCAATTCCCAGACTGGTTCGTTCTTTTACTTTTTGCTCAAGACTTCCGTGATTCCCTGCCCGCAGGGAACGAATTGCGCGAAGTTCAGTTACTGCGCTCCCGCGGACTTTTCCTCATTGCAGGGCCTCTCGTTGAGCCTTTCGGGAACCTCGCAGTCCGAAACCCGCCTCATTTTTGTCCGGCCAAGCGACTCTCCGGGAGGCTCTGCCACAACTGTGCGCGCAAGCCTCATAATGTGGCCCGCAACCGTTCTTGGGCAAAACGTTTTGGCGGCATTGAATTGCGCGCCGGTGCCGGCTTGAAAAGAATCAGATTGACTTCGTGAAATCGAATCCGCAGCTGGGGCACTTGTACTTCTTTTTTCCCGCAACAGTCTGGGGCTTTGCGCAGTTGTCGCAGAATTCCGCTCCGCATCCGGGGCAGAAAACCGTCTGCTCCGCGGGATTGCCGCACTTCGGGCAATTCTTCAGGCCGGCTTCCTTTCCGCTTCCCGCGCTTTCTTCTGTTTCGCCTTCGTTCCCTATTTCCTCGAGTTCCTGAAGGTTGTTTCCTTCCTCGCTTTCATCCCCGCCTTTTCTCCCGGATTTCTTTTTCGTTTTTTGCCAGCTTTGTTCTTCCTTCAGCAAATCAATCATTTCGCTTTTCCCGAAATCTGATTCAGGCTCCGCAACTTCCTGTGTTTTCGGTTCCCTGATTGCCTGCCTTCTTCCCGCAAATCCTCTCGTTTCGCCCCTTTTCATTTCCCTTTCCGCAACTGGCGCGCCGCGCTTCCTTTGCCGCCCTTCCTCTTCCTTCAACTGCTCCTCTTCCCTTTGCAGCTGCCCGAAAATGCTTTTAGCGATTTCGTCCTCCTCGTTCCCTTCCGGAAGCCTGTTGTGCCTTTCCCTGAACTCGTCCATTTTTTCCCGCGCAATTTCGACCTTCCTTTTTTCAAGCGTCTCCTGCCTTTTCTTGTCCCAGTCGATTTCCCCTTCCTCGGATTCCTGCTCGCGGAAAATCGTTTCGGCCTGCTCCTCGCGCTCCTCATTGCTTGGCTCGTAAATTTTTCTTTCCTCCCCGCTTTCGGGCAGGGGCTTTGAGAACGCATCGCGTTCGGATGGCTGTTCTCCCTGCCTCTGGAACCGCTTCATTCTCCGCGGAACGTTTTCCCCTGTTTCTTCTTCAAGCATAATACCACGCTGCGGATTTTCGGGAATCCGCTGATTCGCTAATTATTTATACTAGTTTTATATTAATGCTTTCTCATGGCAATCGAGGCACTTTCGTACGCTTTTCCGATACTTCTCCTCCTGTGGAACGCCTTCCTTCTCGCAATCCCGGTTTTCATTGTTTCCCTTTGCGGAATCGCATTGAAGAAATTCGTTGCCGAAAAATCCGCGAAGCCCGGGGAAAAGGGAAAGGCGAAGAAACAGCCCTCCGAGGCGAAGGCGGCCTTCATTGCTACTTACATAATAGTTTTCATTCTCCTCCTGCTGGCGTACTCGCTCCCCTACCTTGCGGCGCAGGATTCAATCGCTGCCAGCAATGCGCTTCCCGACGAACTGAAACCCACGGCGCAGGACTCCGCAATCACTTCTGCGGTCCAGTTAGCGAAGCTTCTCCTGGTTTCCCTCGCG